>JAXDPV010000279.1:0-24059 GCA_034668185.1 Actinomycetota bacterium | reverse complement strand
AGGCTCTCGACCCGGGACGCGCCCAGCGCCCATGCGCCGGCGAGGCCGTTCGAGATGATCACCACCCACGCCCACCCCTGGTGGACGTCGAGGAGCAACGGCTCGGCGGGCTAGGAGACTTTGGCGGCCGCGGCCGCCTCGAACATCGCCTGGGCTTCGGCCTGGGCCTCGGCGGCGGCGTCGACCAGGTCGGAGATCTCGTCGTCGGAGAACCCGGCCAGCCCACGGAACTTGCGGGCCAGGTGGACCGGGCTGTCGTCGCTCTCGCCCCGGAAGCCGCCGAAGCTGAACAGCTTGTCGACCGTGCGCTGGAAGTCGAGGGCCCGCTGGCGCCGGTCGGCGTCCTTCTCGGTCAGCCGCCGCAGCCAGTCGGACCCCATCTTCACGTGGGTGACCTCGTCGGCCAGCATCCAGTCCTCGCAGAAGAACAGCACCGGGTCGGTGGACTCCCGCCCGAAGTCGCGCATGGTGTTGAACACGTCGATGGCCAGGCCCTCCAGCGCCCGGTTCACGCCGGTGAGGCGGAGCACGGGGTCGGCGTTGCAGGCGGCTTCGAAGAGCATGGTCTGCTCGGCGAACTCGCCGATCTCGGTGCCCATGTGTTCGCTGAGCTTGATCGAGATCTCGACGTGGCGGGACTCGTCCCAACACTGACGGGCCATGTCGAGCTTCATGGCGAAGGGGACCTCGTCCTCGCCGGGGCCGGTCTCGAAGTCGAAGCACGTGCGGCCCGCGCCCTCGAGCGCCTGGATCTCACCGACGAAGATGCCGTGCATCAACGTGCGGGCGGCCTCGGGCGAGTCGGGGTCGGCGGTCTTGAACGTGCCCTGGCGCCGGTCGGCGTGGGCGTTGCGGGGGTCGAAGATGGCGTCCTCGATGCGGATCCGGTGGAACCGGGAGTCGCGTGCGAGGTCGGCGACGGTGAGCATCTTCTTCATGCCCGCCATCGTAGACCCGAGGGCCGTTCAGACGGGGTCCGGGATCTCCTCGGGCGTGAGGGTGGAGGTCGGCGTCGAGGCCAACCGCCCGGTCGTGGCCAGCTCCCGGATCGCGGCCACGGGGTCGGGGTCGCTGAAGAGCATGTGGTCCGCGAAGTCGGTCGGCCTGCTGGTGGCGTCGACGGCCCAGAAGCTGGCCTCGAGGGCGATGCCGTTGGGGTCGTTGAAGTAGATCGAGCGCACCATGCCGTGGTCGACGATGGGCGTGACCTCGCAGCCGTAGGCCGTGAGCCGCTTCTGCAGTTCGGTGAGCGCCTGCTCGTCGGCCACGTTGAACGACAGGTGGTCGAATTGGGCCTTGCGCAGCCGGTCGGGGATGCCGGCCGGGGCCGAGAAGGCGTCCGCCCCCTTCACCTCAAAGAAGGCGACCGTGTTCTCGGGCCCGATCTCGAAGAAGTAGTGGCGCATGGGCCCGGCCATCACCGTGGCCACCACCCGCATCCCGAGGACGCCGTGGTAGAAGCGCACGGTCGTGTCCATGTCCGGCGTGACCAGGGCGAGGTGGTTGACGCCCCGCCACCGCGGGTTCTCGAGGATGTCGGTCATGGACGCCAGCGTACGCCCCGCTTCTGACAGCCGGATACCGCCGATATCGGCGGTATCCGGCTGTCAAAAGGCGGCGGTGAGGAGTTCGCGGGCGTCGGCCTCGGTGACGGGGCGGGGGTTGTTGCGGACGTTGTTGTTGCCTTCGGCCATGCGGGCCACGGCGTCGAGGTCGGCGTCGGTGACGCCGCATTCGGACAAACGGCCCGGGAGGCCCAACCGTTCGCGCAAGCGGTCGACGGCGCCGGCGGGGTCGTCGGGATCGCCAAGCGCCTCGCCGATGCGGCGCACCGCCTTGGGCACGGCGGACGAGTTGAAGCGGATGGCGTGGGCCAGCACGACGGCGTTGGCCAACCCGTGGGGGATGCCGGTGCGCCCGCCGATCAACTGGGCCAGACCGTGGTGCACGCCCATGCCGGCGTTGTGCAGGCAACGCCCGCCGAGCACCGCGCCCTCCAACATGATCGAGCGGGCGGCCAGGTCGCCGGGGTCGTCGACGACGAGGGGCAAGGCCGCCGCCACCCGCTCGATGCAGGCCAGGGCGATGGCCTCGGCCTCGGGCGTGCGGGCCGGCGACCACGCCGCCTCGACCCCGTGGGCCAGGCAGTTCATGCCGGTCTCGGCGCTCACCCGGGCCGGCGTATCCAACGTCAGCTCCGGGTCGTAGATGGCGGCCAGGGGTGCGGTCGTCGGCCCGCCCCCGCCGCTCTTGCGCCGCTGGGCCTCGTCGGTCATGCCGAAGAAGGGCGTGAGCTCGGCGCCTGAGTACGTCGTCGGGATCGAGACGTGCGGGAGCACCGGACGGTCGACGTAGGACGCGCCCGGCGTGCCCGCCTCCTGCTCGACGAAGAACGACACCGCCTTGCCCAGGTCGGCGCACGACCCGCCCCCGAACGACACCAGGCAGTCGACGTCACGGTCGCGGGCGATGCCGAGGGCGGCCTGCACGGTGTCGGTCGGCACGTGGCTGCGCACGCCGTCGTACACCGCCGACACCGAACGCCCGAGGCGGGCCACCAACTCGGCGCCGGCCTCCGACCCCAACCGCCCCTTGGTCGTGATCACCAGCACCCGCCGCCCGCCGGCCTCCTTCACCACCTCGTTCACCCGGGCGAACGTGCCCACGCCGAAATGGATGCGCTGGGCGTACCCGGTGTGGGTCCAGCTTGCGTTCACGGGAGCCTCCGCAACTCGTTCTTCAGCACCTTGCCAGACCCGCCCTTCGGAAGGTCGCCGACGACATCGATCCGCCGCGGCACCTTGAACTTGGCCAGCCGGCCGGCGACGAACGCCCGCAGCTCGTCGGCCAACGGCACCGCCGCCCCTGGCCGAAGGGTGACGAACGCCCGCGGCACCTCGCCCCACCTGGCGTCCGGCTCCCCCACCACCGCCGCCTCCAACACCGCCGGGTGGGCGCACAGCGCTTGTTCGACCTCGACCGACGACACGTTCTCGCCCCCGCTGATGACGAGGTCCTTCTTGCGGTCGACGATGCGCAGGTAGCCCTCGCCGTCGACGGTGGCGATGTCGCCGGTGCGCAACCAGCGGCCGTCGTCGACCAACACCTCGGCCGTGGCCTCAGGCTGGTTCCAGTAGCCGGCCATCACGTGGTTCGACCGCACCAGGATCTCGCCGTCGTCGCCCAGCCGCACCGACACGCCGACGTTGGGCAACCCGGTCGTGGCCCGCCGGGCCCGCTGCTCCTCGACCGGCAAGCCGTCGTGCGAACGCTTGGTCAGCGCCTTGGTCACCTGGGGCGCGGCCTCGGTCAGCCCGTAGCCGCAGATGACCTCGCAACCGAAGGCGTCCTCCAACTCGGCCAGCAATTGCGGCCCGGGCGGCGAGCCCCCCACCGTCACCTGCACGAGCGACGAGTAGTCGTGCCCACGCAAGGCCTCGCTCACCAGCAGCGAGGTCGCCATCGTCGGCACCAGGTGGAGGCGGGTCACGCCCTCGGCCTCGATCAACCGCAGCACCTCGAACGGGTCGAAGCGAGGCAACATCACGTGGCGCCCGCCGAGCAACGTCACCCAATGGGGCGTGCCCCACCCGTTGACGTGGAACAGCGGGATGGTGTGGAGGACGACGTCGCGGTGGGTGCACGCCATCGTCAACGCGCTGTCGACGGCATGGGTCGCGAGGTTGCGGTGGGTGAGCATCGCCCCCTTCGGCATCCCCGTGGTGCCGCTCGTGTAGAAGAGCTCGCACACCGCGTTCTCGTCGTCGACCACACGATCGACGAAGGCGCCGTCGTGGGCCGCGAGCAAGGCGTCGTACTCGGGGCCGATGGTGATCGTGCGGGGCGCGACCAACGACTGCGCCGTCGACGGGTGGACGAACAGCACGCTGGCCGAGCAGTCGTCGAGGATCGCCTGCAACTCGGCTTCGGCCAGGCGGATGTTCAGCGGCACCAGCACGCCGCCGGCCAGCAACACGCCGTAATACGCCTCCAACAGCTCGACGGTGTTGGGGCTCAGGTAGGCGACCCGGGCCCCGTCCAACGGTCCCAACGCCGAGGCCAGCGCGTGGCACCGGGCCACGAACGAGCCGTAGGTGAAGCGGCGCTCGCCGTCGACCACCGCCTCAAGCTCGGCGAAGAGCGATCGGGCCCGCTCGAGGAAGTCGAGCGGCGTCAACGGGACGATCACTGCACCACCGAGAGGGTCCCGTCGACGACCGACAGCTCGGTGCGCGAGCAGTTGTCGGGCCGGCACACCATCACCCGCGCATCGCCGAGGGCGACACCCATGGCGGCGTTGATGCCGACGAAGTGGGTGAACACCACGGCGTCGCCACCAGCGGCGATGTCGACCAACGCCGCCACCAGGTCGTCGCGCCACGCCAGCAGTTCCTCGGGCTGGTCGTCCCACCGGTCGTGGAGGAAGCGGTCGAGCCACTTGCCCCGCCCCGGCAGCTCGGCCGACGGCGCCTTGACCTCGCTCACCCGGGGCTCGACGGTCACGTCCACCGCCCACCGGTGGGCCAGGGGCGCGGCCGTCTGCAGGCACCGCTTCATCGGGCTCGAGTACACCGGCAGCGGACCAAACAACGCCAGGGCATCGGCCACCGCCGCCGCCTCCGCCGCCCCCGTCTCGTCGAGCCCGGGGTCGAGGTCCTGGCCCCACCCGGCCGCGGCCCGCCCGTGGCGGACCAGCACCACGTGACTCACAGACCGGCGAAGAGGTCGTCCTCGCGGGTGCCCTCGGGTGCGCCCCGGCGGATGTACCACTCGGTGCCCCACACCAGTTCGAAGGCGGCCGGCGGCATGTTGAGGAAGAACGAGGTCTCGGCGATCTGGCTGGCGTGGGCCTCCATCGAGCGCCGCTTCTGGTCGAGGAAGTCGCGCACGTCGACCCGGGTGGTGATCACCTCGGCCGGCATACCCATGTTGAACTCGTCGACGCCGTCGGTGTCGGGCAGGTCGGGGACGCCGAGGTCGCGGCCTACCGCCATCAGCGCCTTGATGGCGTCGCGGTCGACGGTGGACTCGAACACCCGCGACACGCCGGCGAGCTCGGCCGCACGGACCCCGACCCGGTGCACCTGGATGTGGTCGGGGTGGCCGTAGTTGCCGTTCTCGTCGTAGACGGTGAGGACGTCGGCGCCCTCCTCGCGGAGGATGGTGGCCAGCCGCTCGGCGGCTTCGTCGACGTCGGCCTGCCAGAAGCACTCGGGCGCCTCGTTCTCGGGCGTACCGATCATCCCCGAGTCGACATAGCCGAGCCACTCGGCCCTGGCCACGCCGATGACCTTGGCCGACGCGTCGGTCTCCTGCTCCCGCCGCTCGGCCAGTTGCTCGCCGGGCGAGAGGAACCCGTCGGCGACCTCGCCGTGCTCGCCCTTGGTCGCGACCACCAGCACCACCCGGTGGCCCGCGGCCACGGCCTTGGCCATCGTGCCCGAGGTGGCGATGCTCTCGTCGTCGGGGTGGGCGTGGAAGAAGACGGCGGTGGCCATTACTTCACCGCCCCGGTGTCACGCAGCTTGGCCACCTCGTCGGCCGAGAAACCCCAATCGACCAAGGCCTCGTCGGTGTGCTGGCCCGGGTGCGAGGGCGGCCGCTCGATGGAGCCCGGCGTGCGGCTGAAGCGGGGCGCGGGCCCGGGCTGGGTCACGCCCGCGACTTCGACGAAGGTGCCCCGCGCCGCCATGTGGGGGTGGGCCGGGGCTTCGCCCAAAGACAGCACCGGTGCGTAACAGACGTCGGTGCCTTCCATGATCGAGTTCCATTGGTCGCGGGTCTTGGTCTTGAACACCTCGGCCAGCCGCACCTTCAACGCCGGCCACGCCGCCCGGTTGTGTTGACCGGCGAACTCGGGGTCGTCGGCCAACCCGGTGAGGCGCAACAGCTCGGCGTAGAACTGGGGCTCGATCGAGCCGATCGACACGTACTTCCCGTCGGCCGTCTCGTAGACCTCGTAGAAGTGGGCGCCGGTGTCGAGGAGGTTGGTGCCCCGCTCCTCGGTCCACATGCCCATGGCCCGGAAGCCGTGGAACATGGCGGTGAGCGAAGCCGCGCCGTCGACCATGGCGGCGTCGACCACTTGGCCCTGGCCAGAACGCTGGGCTTCGAGCAGGGCGCAGGCCACGCCGAAGGCGAGGTACATCGCACCACCGCCGAAGTCGCCGACGAGGTTGAGCGGGGGCAGCGGCGGCTGCCCCGCCCGGCCGATCGGGTGGAGGGCGCCGGCGAGCGCGATGTAGTTGATGTCGTGGCCGGCGGCGCTGGCCATCGGCCCCTCTTGGCCCCATCCGGTCATGCGGCCGTAGACCAGCTTGGGGTTGCGGGCCAGGCAGTCGTCGGGGCCGATGCCGAGGCGCTCGGTGACGCCGGGGCGGAAGCCCTCGATGAGGGCGTCGGCCGACTCGACCAACCGCAGCACGGCCTCGACGCCGTCGGCGTTCTTGAGGTCGACGCCGATCGAGCGCCGGCCCCGGTTCAACACGTCGACCGGCGGTTGGGTCGGGTCGCCGCCCCGCACCGACTGGGCCCGGTCGATGCGCAGCACCTCGGCGCCCATGTCGGACAGCAACATGGCGGCGAACGGGCCCGGCCCGATGCCGGCGACTTCGAGGATCTTGATTCCCGACAACGGACCTGACATCGGTGCGGACTCCTCTTTACGAGACGGCGGCGGCGCGGGCCGCCAGGCGGTCGATGGTTTCGATGATGCGGGGCCAGGCCTTCTTGGCCAGGCCATGGCCCATGCCTTCGATGAGCACGAGCTCGGCGCCGGGGATGGCGGCGGCGGTGGCCTCGCCCCCGCTCATCTGGATCAGCGAGTCGTTGGTGCCGTGGATGACGACCGTGGGCACGCGCAGTTCCCGCAGCTTCTCCGTCCGGTCGCCGCTGGCCCGGATGGCGAGGAACTGGCGGACGGTGCCGTCCGGCGTGTTGGCCCGGTCGACGGCCAGCGCGGAGCGCCACTCGGCCAGCTCGATGTCGAACGGGAACTCGGGCGAGTCGCCCCACCACACCCGGCAGGTCTCGACGGCCGAGGCGATGCGTTCCTCGCGGGAGTCGCCGGCCGCGACCATCAGCCGGGAGGCGCCGGCCTCGGTGGGCCCGCCAACCCCGGGCGCACCCGTGGTCGACATGATCGAGGTGAGGGTGAGCACCCGGGCCGGGTGCTCGATGGCCATCGTCTGGGCGATCATCCCGCCCATCGAGAGGCCGACCACGTGGGCAGCGCCCACGCCGAGGAAGTCGAGCAGGGCGACGGTGTCGAGGGCCATGTCGGAGAGGGAGTAGCCGCCGGCCTCGACCATGCTGGAAAGCCCGTTGTCACGGTTGTCGAAGCGCACGACGTGGTAGCCCTTGCCGGCCAGCAGCTCGCAGAAGGCGTCGTAGAAGTTGGTCGGCGACTGGCCGCCGAGCCCGGAGATCACGACGATGGTGGGGTCGGCGGCCGAGCCGAAGGTGTCGTACTCCAGCTCGATCCCGTTGACGGCGGCCCTGGGCATAGGCGGATCGTAGGCCGGGGAGCGCATACGCTCGCTCGGCGATGACCACGTTCGGCGTCCACACCGGCCTCCAGAACACCAGCGTCGACGAGCTGGTCGGGCTCTGGCAGCGCATCGAGGAGCTCGGCTTCGGCTGGATCTCGATCTGGGACCACTTCTACGCCGCCGACGGCACCGGCCAGCCCCACTGCCTCGAAGCCGTCGCCGCCCACACCGCCCTGGCCTGCCACACCACCAGGGTGCGGTGCGGGTCGCTCGTGTACTCGGTCGGCTACCGCCACCCGGCGGTGCTGGCCAACGCCATCGCCACCATCGACCAGTTGTCGGGCGGGCGGGCCGACATCGGCCTCGGGGCCGGGTGGAGCGAGGTCGAGTACAAGGCCTACGGCATCCCCTTCCCGGCGGTGGGCGTCCGGCTCTCGCAGTTGGAGGAAGCGGCCGCGTGCGTGCGGGGATTGCTGCGGGACGAGTCGACCACCTTCGACGGCAAGTGGTTCCAGCTCACCGACGCCAAGTGCGAGCCCAAGCCGGTGCAGCGGGCCTTGCCGATCTGGATCGGGGGTGGCGGCGAGAAGCGGACCCTGCGCATCGCCGCCCAGTACGCCGACGGGTGGAACGTGCCCTTCATCTCGCCCGAGGCCTACGCCCACAAGGTGTCGGTGCTGCGCCAGCATTGCGACGCCGTCGGGCGCGACCCTTCCGAGATCAAGCTCACCGTCAACGTCGGCATGGCGTGGCGGGAGGAAGACCTGGTGCCCCAGTTCGGCAACATCGCCAACTTCGTGCGGCCCGGCGTGCTCATGGGCACCGAGGAGCAGGTGCTCGACCACGTGGGCCGGTACGTCGAGGCCGGGGCCGAGCAGGTCAACATCGCCATGCGGGCGCCGTGGGACGTCGAGGGCCTCGAGCGGTTGGCCGCCGCCCTCCGGCTGGCGTGACGCCGGGCGGGCCGTTGATGGAGCCGACCGAGGTCGTCGTCAACGGGGTGGCCGCGCCCTATGCAGAAGGGGTGGTGCGGGTCGGGGCGCTGGAGCTCGCCATCGTGGCCGCCGACCTCGAAGGCGGGCGCCGCCTCGACGTGGCCGTGCGCAACCCGGGCGACTCGGCGGTGGCCCTCGACGACGTCGTCATCCGCTTGGGTGAGGCCCGGCCCGAGATGCTGTTGGAGCACGGCCACCAGAGTTGGTCGGTGGTGCGGAGGTGCCGGGCGTCCGACATCCGGCCCGAGCGGGCGTCGCTGCCCGACTGGGTGCGGGGTACCCACGTGAGCCGGCCCGAGGCCGCAGGTGTGTTGGTCTCGGGCGACCAGTTCTTGTTGACGTCCGACGGCGTGGCCGGCTTTCTCGGCGGCCGTTCGCACCTGGGCACGGTCGAGGCCCACGCCGGCGGCACCGGCATCGACGTGCGGGCCATGTTCGACGGCGTGGCCCTGGCGGCCAAGGGCGAGCGGGTGCTCGAACCGATCTGGTTGGCCGAGGGCGACGCCGGCGTGCGCTACTCCGACTTCGCCTCGCTGTGGGGCATCCTCGCCGGAGCCCGGGTGTCGGCCAGGGCGCCGCTCGGCTGGTGCAGTTGGTACCAGTACTTCCACGAGGTCACGCCCGAGGACGTGCGGGCAAACTTCGAGGCCGCCGCCGGCCGGGGGCTCGAGCTGGTGCAGATCGACGACGGCTACCAGGCGGCCATCGGCGACTGGCTCGACGTTCGGCCGACGTGGAAGGACGCGCTCGAACCGCTGGCGATGGAAATCCGCCACCACGGGATGCAGGCCGGCATCTGGACCGCGCCCTTTCTCGTCGGGGAGGACTCGGCGTTGTTGCGCGACCACCCCGACTGGGTGACGACCCACTCGTCGGGCCACCCGTCGAAGGCGGTGCTCAACCAGGAGTCGTGGGGCGGCTGGGCCTACGTGCTCGACACCACCCGGCCGGACGTCCTCGACCACTTGCGCTCGACGTACTCGACGTTGGTCGATCGGGGCTTCGACTACCACAAGATCGATTTCTGCTTTTCGGCCGCGCTCCCCGCCCGTCGCTCGGACCCGAAGAAGACGCGGGCCGAAGCCTTGCGGGCCGGGCTCGACGCCGTGCGCGAGGGCATCGGCGACGACTCGTTCCTGCTGGGGTGCGGGTGCCCGTTCGGTCCTGCGGTCGGCGTGGTCGACGCCATGCGGGTGTCGGCCGACGTCGCTCCTTCATGGTCGCCCGAGGCCCACTGGCCCGGCCTGGCCGAGTCGGCCCCCGCGGCGGTCAACGCCATCGCCGCGTCGGTGCTGCGGGCGCCATTGCACCGGCGGGTGTTCGTCAACGACCCCGACTGCCTGTTGCTGCGCCCGACCGACACCCGGCTGGAGGCGTGGCAGCGCTCGTTCCTGGCCGCCGTCATCATCGGCACCGGTGCGTTCACGTTGCTGTCCGACGACTTGCGCCGCTACACCGACGCCGAGTGGGGGTTGCTCGAAGCCATCACGTCGGTGCACCACGACGTCGACACCCTGCTCGACATCGACGACCCGTTCGCCTCGCCGTTGGTGGTGCGCTCGGCCGCGGGCACGAGCCTCACCGTCGAATGGCGGGCCGACGCGCCGGGCGGGCCCATCGCCCAGCTCGGCGTGGCCGAGTGACGACGAAGGTCAGGGCCCAGGCGCCCGGGCGGGTCAACCTCATCGGCGACCACACCGACTACACCGGCGGGCTGGTGCTGCCGATGGCCATCGACCGCTCGACGGTGATCGAGCTCGAGCGGGGCGTGCCGTGGCTCGAGCTGGTGTCGACCGACGACGAGGAGCCCGCCTTCCTCCCTATCGACGAGCCCGTCGACCCGCTGCGGGTGTGGCCGGCGTGGGCCCGGTACGTGGCCGGCGTGCTGGCGGTGGTGCGGCCCGATTCCGGCGGCATCGGGTTCGTGCGCACCGACCTGCCCATCGGCGCCGGGTTGTCGTCGAGCGCGGCCTTGGAGGTGGCGCTGGCCCTGGCCCTGGGGTTCACGGGCACGCCATTGGATCTGGCGCTGGCGTGCCAGCAGGCCGAGCAGATCGCGTCGGGCGTGCCCTGCGGGATCATGGACCAGTTGGCTTCGGCGGCCGGGGTCGAGGGGTCGGCGTTGCTGATCGACTGCACTACCTTCTCGGTGACTCCGGTGCCGGTGCCCGACGACGTAGCCGTGTGGGTGGTCGACTCCGGCACCCGTCGGCAACTGACCACGAGCTTCTACGGCGTGCGCCGCACCCAGTGCGAGGAAGCCGAGGTGCTGATCGGTCCTTTGCGTTCTGCCTCGTTGTCCGACGTGGAGTCGATCGGTCTGGACGACCTGCGCCGGCGGGCGCGCCACGTGGTGACCGAGAATCAGCGGGTGCGCGACTTCGCCTCGGCGTTGGTCGACGGTCGGTTGGCGGACGCGGGCCGGCTGATGGTCGAGAGCCACCGTTCGTTGCGCGACGACTTCGAGGTGTCGACCCGCGAGCTCGACTCGCTGGTGTCGTCGTTGTGTTCGCTGCCGGGCGTGTATGGCGCTCGCTTGACGGGCGCCGGCTTCGGGGGGTGCGTGGTGGCGCTGGCCGACCCCGACGTCGAGATCGACGGTGGTTGGCGGGTGCGGGCATCGGCGGGAGCGTCGGTCGAGACGTTGCCAGACGACGGGTGATCTCCTCGTTGCTCGAACGGTGGGAACTCACGCCGGCGGGCCCGCCCTTCGCCGGGGGCACGGCCGGGACGGTGGTGCCGGTCGTGCGGGCCGACGGTACCGAGGCCGTGCTCAAGGTCACCTCGCCCCATCATCGTGAGGCTCGGGAAGAGGCCGCCGGCCTTCGCTTGTGGGCCGGGCGCGGCGCCGTGCTGTTGTACGAGGAAGACCGTTCGTTGTGGGCCTTGTTGATCGAGCGCTGCCGCCCGGGTTCGCCGGTGGTCGAGGTGGCCGACGCCGCCGCCGTGTTGAACGAGCTGTGGTCGGTGCCAGTGCCGGACCCGTCGCCCTTCGAGACGGTGGCCGACGTGTGCCGTGAGTGGGCCGGGTTGCTGCGCTGGCGGATGGCGGCGTTGCGGCCGCCGTTCGACGCCGGTTTGGTGGCGTTGGGTGCGTCGCTGCTGGAGTCGCTGCCGGCGTCGGCGTCGCGGTCGGTCGTGGTCCACGGCGACTTCAACCCGGGCAACGTCTTGTCGGCGTCGCGCCGGCCGTGGTTGGCCATCGACGCCAAACCGATGGTCGGCGACCCTGGGTACGACCCGATGCCGTTGCTGGTGCAGCTCGGGCCAGGGTCGACCTTGGTCCCGCGGTACGAGGAGTTCGCCTCGTTGGTGGGCGAGCCCGTCGAGCGCTTGTATGCCTGGTCGGTGGCCCGCCTGGTCGAGTCGTCGCTGTGGCACGTGTCGCGGCACGAGCTCTCCGAGGGCGATGGCAACTTCGGGCTGGCCCGGCGGTTCGCCGCGCTAGCCGGCCTGTAGCCGCTCGATGGCGCCGGGCGTGCGCACGCCCCACCAGAACAGGTCGCGGCCGTCGACGAACTTCGCCGGCGCCACCGTCTCCAGCTCGGCCCGGTGGCGCTCGGCGAACGGGTACGGCTCCGACGGGGCCAGCACCACGTCGGGCCGGCGTCGCTTGACCTCGTCGAGCGACTCGATCGTCGGGTAACGGTCGGCGTCGCCGGCGTACACGTTCCCGATGCCGATGCGTTCCAGCAACGACGAGCCGTAGGTGTCGCCGTTGATCGTCATCCACGGCCGGCGCCAGATCGGCACCCATCCGCTTTCGCACAGTGGTGCCGCCTGGGCGGCACCCGACTGTGCGAAAGCGGGGAGGGAGAGGGCGGCGGCCAACCGTTCCAGCGTGGGGGCGACGTCGTCGACGGACCTGACCGCGGTGACGAAGATGGCCAAACCGGCCGCGGCCAAGGCGTCGGCGTCTTCCTTGCGGTTCTCCTCCTCGTCCATGACGACGAGGTCGGGGGCGAGGGCGACGATGGCGGCGACGTCGGGGTCCTTGGTGCCGCCGACGGTGGGCAGGTCGGGCTGCTCGCAGAAGCGACTGCAGGCGATGGGGTCGTGGCCCCACGCCCGCAGGGTCTCGGTGGTCGAAGGGAGGAGGCTGACGACCCTCACATGCGGTCGAGCAGTTGGCTCTTCTTCAGGTCGAACTCGGCCTGGGTCAGCACGCCCCGCTGGCGCAGCTCGTCGAGCTTGTCAAGCTGCTCGGGGATCGACAGCTCACGGCGGCCGGCCATGCGGTCGGCGTCCCTCGCCTGGGCGGCTTCGATCTGGCGGTAGATCTCGTTCTGCACGTGCGACGGCCTCGGGATGTCGGTGAACGACTGCTGCCCCCGCTCGCCGCCCGACTCGATCACCAGGTCGCCGGCGCCGAGTATGCGCTCGAAGATCGTCTGGTTGAAGCTGATGTCGTTCAGCCGCTCGAGAGGGATCTCCTTGCCCTTCTTGGCCACCACCCCCGACCGGTAGATAATGCGGTCGGTCGTGACCACGAAGTTCGTCGTCCGCCACCGCAGGAACCGGCCGAGCAACCACAGCAGGTTCACCGCCATCAGGGCCAGCAGCACGTACCACAGCAGGTCCGGCAGGTTCAGCGCCGCCACCCCCACGGTCGCCACCACCGTCACCACCAGCGCCACCACAGGCCCGACGAAGAACCACCAGTGCGGGTGCAGGTCGAGAACGACGTCTTCGCCGTCGTTGAGCAGCTTCGGGGGGAAGGCCACGGGGCGAGCCTAATGACCGGCCACCCACGAACTGCTGGACACCCCCAACACAAATCGCCTAGACATTCCCTTCCACACCTGGACTTTGGGGGTCATATGCGGCGGGTCGGAGCGATCCTGGTGGCCATGGTTGGTGTCGTACTCGGGGTGTTGGTCCCGAAGCTGGCATTCGCCGACGCCTACGGCGGCGCGTGTCACGCGATGAACGGCACTTCGAGCTACGAGTTCAACGGCCACCTCGTCGTGCAGGGGGTCGGCGAAGGCAAGTTCCGGGTCTATGAGTACGGCGGCCAGTTCGACGGCGCCGACCCAGAGCATCCCGAACGCATACCGACCGACGCCAAGAACGACTTCCAGATGGATCTCCTGGCGGCCATAGGAGAGCAGACGGTCTACGGCGAGCACACCCCGGACAACATTCCTTTCGGGGTGCCGTACACGGCGCGGCCAATAGGTTGGTCGCTGCACCAGAACGTCTCCTACTTCGGTCGCTTCGGTGCGGCCTTCGACAAGCGATACACCGAGGACAGTCACTGCAGCGCCGACACCCCGTCCTTCTTCCAACCGTCGACGCCGCAGCCGGATCCGCCGCCGGCGGCGTGTGAGCCCCCGAGCCCGGTCGACTGCAACAGGATCTTCGACTGACGATCAAGGGACCCGCGGGATGAGTTGGTTCCGGGTACCGGTGGCGGCGGCGTGGCTCGCACTGGCCGCCGCCGTCACCGCCGACCGCGTGGCCGTTTCCCAAGCGCCGGAGAAGGCGCCCTCGCTCCCGAGCATCGTCGAGGTGCGGGGGGATGGGCTGCTCGTCGCCATCGGCGACGGCCACGTCAGAAGCTATGTGCTCGAAGGCGCCAACCTCGTGCCGCGCGGCGACCTGCCGCCGACCGATGGGTCGGACCAGCGACCGCACTGCACCGCGGACTGCGGGGGTGCCGTGAGCTCCTCAGAAGTCGGCTCGGCCCTCGATCCGTCGCCACCGATCGCCTGGTTGGAACGCGGCGCCGTCACGCGAGAGCCGGTCGTCGGCCGCGGCGTCGGTCGTGGTGGGCAAGCCACCGTCCTGGCCGCCGACGACCGCGCCAACGCCGTCATCGTCCGCGACGACCTGAGGGGCGGTCGCGCGCTGGAGCTGCGGTCAGCCTCCACCACGCAATCGGTTCCGGTAGAAGGTGCAGGGGCCCGAGTGGTCGCGAGCCCGAAGGCCGACATCGTCGTCGTCGAGACCGGCCGGGCCGAGGCCGGGATCGGGTTGCCCACCAACCCCAAGACCAGGGTGCTGGTGCGCCGAGACAGTGGCTGGCAGGTCACCGACAGCCCGTTGGCGGGACTCTCCGCGGCGTGCGTCGGCGACGACGGCACGGCCGTCGTCGCCGGGCGGGGTCGGCTGGCGCTGGTGCGCATCGTCGACCGGGAGGTGCTGGTCGACAACGTCCCGGCGCCGCGTGGCCTCTCCCCGTCCTTCGGCTGCGCTGCCGCCGGCGGCCGGGCGGTGGTGGCCCATCTCGGCGGTCCTGACACGCTCACCCTCGACGGCCCGCGCTTCCCGGTCGAGCGCTGGACCCTCGACCTCGTGGGCTGGCCGCCACGACCGACGCAGACCGTCGAGGCCCGCAACCTCCAGGTCGACCCTACGCTCGCCCGTTTCGCCTTCGTCGACGGGGCCAACGACGTCACCGTGGTCAACCTCGAGACCGGGGCCCGTAGGGTGGTGGCCGACCACGCGGCCTCGATCGGCTTCCTGGCCGGTGGTGCCCTGGCCGTGGTCGACGAGCGCGGCGCGGTGTCGGCCCATCTCCCGGAGGTCCTGCCGTGAGCACTGGCGATGCCGCCGTCCGGTGGGTCGGGGTCGGGCTCCAGGTCGCTGGTCGTGCCCTGCTCGACGACGTCCACCTCACCGCTCGGCGGGGAACGGTGCTCGGCCTCGTCGGGGCCAACGGCGCCGGCAAGACCAGCCTGCTCAAGATCGCCTGCGGCCTGTGGCAACCGACCGCGGGTTCGGTCGAGGTGGACGGGCACGCGGTGGGCGCCTCCCCCCGGCCGGGCGTGGCCGCCATGATCGAGGAACCCCGCTTCTACCCATGGGCCCACGCCGTCGACAACCTCAAGGCGGTCGCCGTCGGCCGGGCCGAGCAACTCGACCGCATCGCCACGACCCTCGACCAGGTGGGGCTGTCGGCAGCCGACAAGCGCCCGGTCCGCCAATACTCCCAAGGTATGCGCCAGCGCCTGGGCATGGCCAGGGCCCTGCTCGGCGACCCGCACATCCTCCTGCTCGACGAGCCGACCAACGGCCTCGATCCCGACGGCCTGGCCTGGCTGCGTGGCCTGGTGAAATCGCTGCGCGACCAGGGCAGGACGGTCGTCCTCTCCAGCCACGGGCTGTCCCAGCTCGAGCGGGACGCCGACGAGGTCGCCGTGGTCGCCGCTGGCCGCGTGCTCGTGCAAGGACCGATGCGCGAGGTCGTGGGCGACGCCCCCAGCCTCGAGGACCTGTACTTCCGTCTGACCACATGACCGCAACCCGAAGCGCTCACCCTGCCCTCCAACGGCTGCGGGTCGAGCTCGTCAGCCGCGATCTCTTGTTCGTCATCGCCTTGGTCTTCACCCTGGCCGTCATCCAGGCGGTCGGCGAGGTCATCTATCCGAAATCCAACCTCGCCGGTGTGACGAACGAATCGGTGCGCGTGCTCGTCCCGCTGTGGCCGATCATCGGGGCCCTGCCCGCCGCCCTGGTCGCCGCCAGGGATGAGGAGAGCGGCGTGCGCGAGGTGCTAGCGGCCAACAGCGGGCCCGTCGACGTCATGCGGGAAGCGGGCGTGGTGGCGGGGATGACGATGAGCCTTGTCCTGATCGCCGTCGTCGCCGTCGTCGGCGCGACGGTCGGGGCGGGCCGTGGCATTGCCCTCGACGGCCTCGCCGTCGGGCTCGCCGTGCGGGCGAGCGTGGCCCTGATCCTGACCACGCCCCTCCTCGCGACCTTCGGCATGGCCGTGGGCCGGTTGACCCGCAGCCGGGCTGCGGCCGTGGGTGTGTTGGCCGGCGCTGCCCTGCTCGCCGTCATCGTCGACCAGCTCGCCATCGTGATCCCGTCCGCCCGGTGGGTGGCCTTGGCCAGCCCGGCCGGGCTTCTCCAATTCCTGATCGAAGGGTTGGGGACCACCGACCTGCCCGGCCGCGCATCCGCGTTGGAGATCGTGGCGTGGCTTGCCGTCGCCACCGTGGTGCCGATCCTGATCGTGCGGTGGGTCGACCGGCAGCCGGCCCCGCGGCGGCCACTGTCGCCCATCCCCCGGAGCGCGCGGTGGGCGGCGGCCGCCGCCGGATCGGTGGCATTCGGATTCGTCGGCCCGACGTTGGCCGTCGACGCCCTCCCCTGGCAGTACTCGCCCACCTGGGTGCTCGATCAGGCCGCGGGCAATACGCCCGACCGGATGGTCGGCGAGTTCCTGGGCCGCGCCGTCGACGGCCGGATGGCTGAGGCCGACGCGCTCACCGTGGAACACGACGCCGCCAGAACCCTCGGTCCGCTGAACGAGGTGCTTGGCGCCCTGCGCGGTGCCCGTACGGAGGTGGTGCGCCATGCCGCGGTGGCGGGCACGGTCGCCGTGGGATGGCACGACGCCGCCGGCCAGGGCTACGAGGTCAGGGCGTGCGCCGTGCGAACGCCCAACGCTTGGCGCCTCGCCTACTTCACCAGCCGGTCGAGCTGCGGGACGCGGTAAGTGGTCAGCGCCGGCTTCATCCTGCTGCGCAAGAGCCCGATGAGCCGAGCCGTTCGGATCGCCGCGGGGATGGCGGGTGCGCTGGCCGCCCTCTATCCGGTCGGGCTGCGCTCCCGCGGCGTCGCCGCCGGCTTCTGGGGCGGGCTGTTGCTCGGCCTCGCCGTGGCCGTCGTGACCATGCCGCTGTGGTCGGCGATGCTCGTCACCGCCACGCTCGGCGGCGACGAAGACCTGGGCATGGTGCAGGAGTACAAGCTCGCCGGCGTGTCGAAAGGTCGTCGCACGTTGGCGGCGGCGACCGCCGCCTTTCTCACCGCCGCCGAGTGCTCGCTGTGGGCCATCTTCGTGAGCGCCTTCGCCGGCCTCGGCGACGCCCTGCGCCAGGGTGCGTCGCTCCTCGGGAGCGCACCCGCGCCCGGGGTCGGTGCCGTCTTCGCCCTCGCCACCGCGGTCTACGCCATCGTCCTCGGCGTCGGGGCCGTGGCCGCCACCCGCAGTGCGGTGCGCAGCGGGCTCCTGATCGCAGGCGGCTTCCCCATGTTCCTCGGGCTACTCCATGTCTTCAGCCGCGGCAGTTGGTCTCGCTGGATCCTCAAGCTGTCGCCCTTCGGACCACCATGGGCCTTGGCGCTGCCCAAGGGCCACAGCGGGATCATCCTCGGCATGGGCCGGGGAGCGGCGTTCGCCGTGGGCGCCGGGTGGTTGGTGGTGTCGATCGTCGCCGCGCTGACCGTGGGGCGGTCGACCCGTACCGATGCGATGCCCCGATAGCGTCGGCTCAGCGGTACACGCGGCGGCGGAACACCGAGGAGGCCGAGGCCACCCGGTCGAGGAAGACGGCGCCGTCGAGGTGGTCGAGCTCGTGCAACAAGGCCCGGGCTTCGAAGGCGTCGGCCTCGATCACCCGCTCGTCGCCGTCCGGGGTCCAACCCCGCATGACGACGGCGGTAGCCCGGGCGACGTCGCCGGTGAGGTCGGGGACGCTCATGCAACCTTCCCTGGCCAGCTCGGGGTCGGAGGACGAGACCAGCACGGGGTTCACGAGCACGAGCTCGCCGGCGCACGAGCGGGCCTTGCGGTGGCCGGTGACGTCGACGGCGAACACCCGGAGGCCGACGCCGATCTGGTTGGCGGCCAACCCGACGCACGCCGGCGACGCCCGCATGGTGTCGACCAGATCGGCACAAAGCGAGCGCACCGAATCGTCGATCGACCCGACCTCGGCCGCACGTTGCTTGAGGACGGGGTCTGGCAGCCGGACGACCGGCCGCACCGCCATCAGAGGATGTCCGCCTCGTCGGGGTGGAGGTTGCACTCGACCCCGAGCTCGGCCGCCGTGGCCTCGAGCCGCCGCTGCAACTCGGCCGGCGCCAAACCGGCCGGCAACGTCACCTCCATCACCATCGAGTAGATCGGCGGGGCCCCGTCGCCACCGGTGACCCGGGTGGTGAGGTCGACGATGTTGACGCCGAGGCCGGCGAGCATCGACGACACGCCGTAGACGATGCCGGGATGGTCGGCGCCGTAGACGACGACGGTCCACGCATCGGCGGCGCCGACCGCATCGCCGTCGGAGCCCTCGACCGGCCGCACGGACACGACCAGGTGCAACGAGGCGGTGGCCCGCACCAGATCCGCTTCGAGGTCGGACGCAGCCACACCGTCAGGAGCGTCGACGATCAACACCATGGCGAACTGGCCCCGGAGGATCGACATCGACGTGTCCTCGAGGTTGCACCCCCGCTCGACCAACGCCGCCGTCACCGCGGCCACGATCCCAGGACGGTCGGCCCCGATGGCAGTGACGGCGAGTGCAGGCATCCGCCGATGCTAGGTCGGCCGCCGCCTCGAACCCACGAGCTCCCACACCATCGTGCGGTTGGTGTCGGCCGGCGCCGAGCGGGGTTCCTCGACGGTGGCCACGTGGGTGAAGCCGAGCCGGCGTGGGATGGCGGCGCTGCGGCGGTTGGCTTCGTCGCAATGGATCTCGATGCGCTCGACGCCGGCGTCGAAGGCGGCCCGCACCAACGCCGCCACCGCCCTGGTCATCAGCCCACGCCCGGTCCAGCCGGTGCGCAGCCAGTACCCGACCTCCCGGGCGTCGGGCTCGACCCGATCATGGATGCCGACGGTGCCGACGACCACGTCGTCGAGGAACACGGTGTAGGCGGCGTCGCCCCCGGCGTCGAAGGCCTCGCCGATGACCGCCAACCGCACCGCCTGCTGGTCGATGTCCGGCGGCTCGGCGGCCCACGGCATCCACGGCCGCAGCTCGTCGAGGGAGTCGGCGATGGCCTCGGTGATGGCCACGGCGTCGATGGGGTCCGGCCGGCGCAACACCAGTCCCTCGCCGGCGTCGATCTCGTCCGGCCAACGCAACGCGCTCACGCCGTGATCATCCCCAACCGAGCTCGTGCAATCTCCTGTCGCCGATGCCGAAATGGTGGGCCACCTCGTGGACCACGGTCACCTGCACCTGCCGGCGCACCTGGTCCTCGGTGTGGCAGACGGCGCAGATCGTCTGGCGGTAGATCGTGATGCGGTCGGGCATGACCAGCCCGCCGTAGGCCTCCCGCCGGGTGAGCGGGATGCCCTCGTACAGGCCGAACAACCGGCCGGGCGGCGAGGCGTCGTCGACGAAGACGTTGACGTTGTCCATCAACCGGCCGAGCTCTTCGGGGATGCCGTCGAGGGCTTCGGCCACGAGCTCGGTGAACCGCTCGGCTGCGACCTCGACCATGCTCGAAGCTAACCGAGCTTCCCGGCGATCGATCCCGCCGACCGCAACGCCGAACCGTCGGCGCCCTGGGTGCTGTACGAGCGGCCGGGCCCCGAGGTCGCCTCGGCCAACAGGTCGCGGAAGAGCTGGGCCGGCGCCAGCGGCGGGTCGATCCAGAGGTAGATCGCCAGCGAACCGGGCACGGTGTTGATCTCGTTGACGTAGAGCGCATCGGCCGCGGGGTCGGCGAGGAAGTCGATGCGGGCCAGGCCCCGCACGCCGGCGACGACGGCGATGCGTCGGGCGGCGTCGCGAATCTCTTCGGCCCACGCCGGGGTGATGTCGGCCGGCAGCTCGCGGGGTGCGCTCACCATGCCCTCGCCGCCGATGTACTTGTCCTTGTAGTCGAGGATGGCCGCGCCCTCGCGCGACCGCAGCGGCCGTTCGATGGCCGAGACCTGCAACTCGGGGTAGGTGCGGACGGCGATGTTGAGGTCGTAGGCGCCGGCCCGATAGGGCTCGACGACGGCGCCGGCCCGCAGGTGCGGTTGGGGCGACGACACGAAGGCGACCACCGACTCCCAATCCTCCAACACCTCGATCCCGATCGACGAGCCGCCGAAGCGGGGCTTGACGATGTAGGGCCCGTCGAAGGGCGCCTCGCCGTCGGGGGTCGGCACGGCGATGGGCAGGTGCTTCAGGCCGGCCTCCCGAACGACCGCGGCGAACGCCAGCTTGTCCATGCCGAGGGCCGCGCCCGCCACCGTCGGCCCGGTGTAGCGCACGCCGGCGAGGTCGAGGGCGCCCTGCAGCGTGCCGTCCTCGCCGGGGCCGCCGTGGCAGCAGTTCAGCACCGCGCTCACGTCGAGCGCCTTCTTCTTGGTGAAGAAGCCGCCGCTGCGCAGTTCGAGGGGCGCGGCCTTGCGGGGCACCCCTTCGGCGAACGACGACGCCTCCAGGTCGGCGGGCACGGAGAAGAACTCGCCCGACTTCGACCAGTAGATCGCCTCGACGTCGCCCAGGGCCCGGCCGGCCATCAGCCCGAGGATGACGCTGACGTCGTGCTCGGGCGACGGGCCACCGAAGAGGACGGCGGGACGGCTCACGTTGGTCGGCGCTCCTTTGCGTCAGGCGAAGTGGTCGGGCAGGTCGTTCTCGAAGAGGACGACGTCCTCGGGGCCCGTATTCTCCTTTACCCACGCGGTGGCCCCGGCACGGTCGTCGACCAAGACGATCCGGGCCCGGCCCTGGTGGGCGCCGGCCTGCAGCGCCTTGCGGTTGGTCGAGCCGATGATCACGAACTCGGTCGCCAACTCGGAGGCGGCGGCGGCGAAGCGCTCGTTCTCCTCGGGTTGCCGCGGGCCGAGCTCCACCATGCCGGGCGTGACCACGACCACCCGGCTGGCCTTGTCGGCGTGGTGGCCGAGGGTGGCGAGGGCCGCGGCCGCGCCCGCGGGGTTGGAGTTGTAGGTGTCGTCGATGAAGGTCGCGCCCGTCGAGCCCTTGGTGATCGACCGCCGGTTGGGGGTCTCGGGCAGGTCGTGGAGCCGCCTGGCGATGACGTCGGTCGGGACGCCCGCGGCCCGGGCCAGGGCGACGGCGACGGCGATGTTGGTGGGGGCGGCGTCGGTCTGTTCGATGCGGGTGAGCTCGGTGCCGTCGATGCGGACCGCGAGCTCGTCGCCCTCGGGGATGGCGGCGACGTCGGCGTCGGGGTCGACGGCCGAGCACCGGACGACTTTCTTCCCCTGGGCGTGGAGGGTCGCGACCAGGCCGGCCAGATGGGGGCTGTCGACGTTGAGGACGCAGGTGATGGCGGTGGCGAAGATCTCGGCCTTGGCCTCGGTGATGTTCTCCTCGGTCTTCATGCGTTCGAGGTGGACCGGGCCGATGGCGGTGATAGCGGCGATGGCGGGCCGCACCCATTCGCACATGGCGGCGATCTCGCCGGGGCCATACGTGCCCATCTCGGCCACGAAGACCTCGGTGCCGGGCGTGAGGTTCTCGTTGATCGCCCGGGAGAGGCCGGCGGCGTTGTTGAAGCTGGCCGGCGTGGGGACGACCTGCTTGCTCGCGGTCGCCAGGTGGGCCACGTAACCCTTGGTGCTGGTCTTGCCGTAGCTGCCGGTGACGGCGACGACGGTGGGGTCGATCTGGCGGAGCTTCTTGGTGGCGGCGTCGACGAAAGCTTGGGCCTTGCGCCGCTCGATGGGCTCGGTGATCGCCATGGCGACGTCGATGATCGTCGGCGTGGCCGCGGCCACCAGGGCGGCGATGGGTGCGGGCACGCCCGCGGCCGCGCCCACGGCGACGAGGACGACGTCGATGGCGGCCCACGTGATCGCCAGCGTCTTGAGCCTTCTCGTCCAGGCGACGGGGCCGGGCGCGGTGCCCCTGAGCTTGAGGCCGAAGGGACCGGCGGCGACCGGGACGGCCACGAGGAAGGCGAAGAGTGGTTCGACCGCGCTCAGCACGACGTTGACGGCGATGGCGGCGGCGAGCAGGCGGTTGAAGCCGAGGCCGAACCACCACCGGCCGGCGAAGCGGGTGCACGACCCGGGGAGGTAGTGCTCGCGCTGGGCGACCCGCAGCCACCTGAGGCCGGCGAGGGCGGCCGCCGCGAGGCAGGCGATGGTGGCGGCGGCGGTGATCACAGGTGCTTGGCGATGGCGTCGGCGACGGCCTGTGGCGCGGCCGTGGGCGTGAGGTGGCCGACGTTGGGCAGGCGGGTGAGGGTGGCGTCCACCAGCGTGGCCGCCCGCTCGGCCATGGCGACCGGGGCGGCGGTGTCGTCCTCGCCCCACACCAGCTCGATCGGGCAGGCGATCCGGCGCAGCTCGGCTTCGTAGTTCTCGTTGGCGGCGGCGACGAGCACGCTGCGCATCGTTGCCGAAGGGGCGTTGCGGTAGTCGGCTGAGCCACTGTTGCGGCGGCGGGCCTCCATGCGCTCGTCGCTGACGAGTCCCTTCTTGTGGAGGGCCTTGGCCAGGCGGAAGCCGAGTGGCGCCTTCGCCGCGGGCTGGTTGCTCGGCACGAGGTTGGGCACGCCGGTGAGGACGAGGGCCTTGACGCTCTCGGGGTGCCCGGCGGCCAGGTGGAGCGCGACCCGCCCGCCGAAGCTGTGGCCGACGAGGACGACAGGGCCGCCCAGCTCCTGGAGCACGGGGGCGATGACCTGGGCGTACCCGGCCGATCCCATGGCCTGCGCCGGTTCGGGGGTCGCCCCCCCGAACCCCGGCAGGTCGAGGGCCACCGCCCCGGTGCCGTCGGGGAGCCGGCTGAAGACCCCGTCGAAGTCGGCCACGGTGTGCATCCACCCAGGCAGGGCCAGCACCACGAACGGCGGCGACCCCACCGCCGACCCGAAGACCCGCCCATCCCCGAACGCCCGAAGCACGGCCGTGGAACCTACTGCTGCCACGGCAACTCGCCCGAACGGAGCGAAGCGAGTGAGGGCGAAGCCGAGCATCCGCGAAGCTGTCACACCCCCTCCGTACAGTCCGGAGGGATGGACCACCCGCACCTGCTCGCCGGGCTCAACGCCGCCCAGCACGACGCCGTCACCACCGGCGCGGCGCCGCTGTGCATCCTGGCCGGCGCCGGCTCGGGCAAGACGAGGGTCCTCACCCGCCGCATCGCCTACCGGGTCCACGAGGGCACGGCCGACGCAGAGCACGTCCTCGCTCTCACCTTCACCCGCAAGGCCGCGGGCGAATTGAGGAGCCGGCTCGGCCAACTCGGCGTCAGGGGCCAGGTCGTGGCCGGCACCTTCCACGCCGTCGCCTACGCCCAGCTCCGCCGCCGCTGGGCCGACCGGGGCGAGCAGGCCCCCGCCCTCCTCGACCGCAAGGTCCGCATCATCGCCCCCCTGCTCGGCCGCCCCCGCCCGGGCACGGCCGCGGTGCAGGCCGCCGACGTGGCCGGGGAGATCGAGTGGGCCAAGGCCCGCATGGTCCCGCCGAGCCAGTACGAGGTCGAGGCCGAACGGGCCGGCCGCACGCCTCCCCTCTCGCCGGCGGAGATGGCGTCGATCTACGAGCGCTACGAGGCCGAGAAGAAGAAGCGCGGCCGGGTCGACTTCGACTACATGCTCGCCCGCTGCGCACACGCCCTCGACACCGACGAGGAGTTCGCCGCCACCCAACGATGGCGCTTCCGCCACCTGTTCGTCGACGAGTTCCAGGACGTCAACCCCGTCCAGTTCAGCCTGCTCAAGGGTTGGCTCGGCGACCGGCCCGACCTGTGCGTCGTGGGCGACCCCAACCAGGCGATCTACTCCTGGAACGGCGCCGACCCCACCCTCATCACCAAGCTGGCCACCCGCATCCCCGGCACCGAGACGGTCACGCTCGAGCACAACTACCGCTCGACGCCTCAGGTCGTCGCCACAGCCAACCGGATCCTCG
>JAXDPV010000278.1:0-5146 GCA_034668185.1 Actinomycetota bacterium | reverse complement strand
TGCCTCGTTGACGCGGCACGGGACACCTGCGTGTGGAGTTCGGCGGCCGGCGCGAGTAGTACCGGCCGGAAGTCTGCCGGCGCTCCCGCTCGGGCATAGGCATTCAGTGCCCACATTGAGGTCGGAGCCGGGTCGGAGCGCACCGGCTCAGCGGCGGAGATGAACTCCTTCGCGCCGGTGACATCGAACTCACTCGCCCAAATGGGGTCGCATTGGGGAGTACCGCACTGGCACAGGCAGATGAAGACCGTGGACAAGATCCTCCACGGTCCGTAGGAACCACGGTTCGGCGTACGGGCTGATGAGGACCTCACGCACGAGGGTTCGCAAGTCGACGGAAACGTTGACGGCGGTTGGGGGCGGGATGGGCGTTCGGACGTCGGCGAGCTCGCGAGTCACATCAGGCAACGCGATAGCCCGTACCTCCCGCTCGTGGCGATAGAAGTGCCTCTTGTACAGATAGGGGTGGAAGCCCGCCGGCACCTCGAAATTATGTGGATCCACGTAGTGGACTCGGCTGACGGTCACGTTCCGGGAGGGCATGGCTTGGCGCAGTGCTCCAGCGGACGTCCGAATCGCTACGGCCTCCTCCTTGGCGCTGTAGATGCGCCAAAGCGCGTCGGACTCGCTCTCCTCCTCGTGCCAGCAGTTGACCGCGACCATCGCTCTAACAACACGTTCGAAGTGCTCCGTCTCAGGAACCCGCATGCCGACAGGAAGCGCGCCCTCGTATTCATCGTCGAGCTTCACCAAAGGACAGAAGTAACAACGACCGCGTCGTGAGCAGCGAGACGAGCTTTGCCATCGTCATGTACCGACGAAGGATGACCTCGTCAGCGGGTGCGTCGGCATCAGCAAGGTTCATCCCCCGATAGTGCCCGCCACGGACTGGTGCCCGCCCGGCGATCGGCTTGCGACTCGCAACACCTCACTCTCGACGGCGCTCACGCTGCCGGAGTAATGACTCCCTCCGAGGACATAGCTCCAACACCATGGGCGAGCCGGACCTCGGGCCAGCGCATGTCAGCGGCCGCCTCAAAAGGGCGACCGGCGAGGCTTCAAGCTGGTGGACGGAGTCCTCGTCGCGCATGGCGTTGAGGATGAACGCCTTCAGATGGTTGACGAGTGTGTCTAGCCCGTCCGGGGCCGCTATTAGCCGGAAACAGGCCGCGTCCATGTCCCCAGCAGAGACGAGATGACGAAGCCGGTCAGCGTCGTAGCGGCGGCGAAGGAACCGGGCCGCAGCGTGGTTGGCGTCTACTCCCATCGGGATCGCGTTGTACGACTTGCCGATTCCGTCTCACTTCTGGAGTTCATCGAATGCACGCTGGTGCAGTCCGTCAAGTTCAACGTGGGCGGCATCCTGGATCGTGTGCTCGTGTCGAAGCAGGCCGGCGAGACCCTCCGCCGTCCGCTCCACCCAGACCAGAACCCGGCGCAGACCGCGTATCGGGTCGCTGTTCGCTCACTCGAGTGCGGACTGGCAGCGGATTGGATCAAGTCTCCGCATGAGGTGGTCTGCTGTGTGATGCCATCCAAATCAGCCTCCGTTCCGGCCGCGGGTGGGGGAATTCTGGGGGAACATCGCCGGCCGCGCTGCCCCGCGGACGCGAGGCAATGAAGGCCCCACCGCGTCGGCCCGCCGTCGAACCACACGGCAACCACCACCCGCTTCCACCAAAACACGACCTAGCAGCAGCGACTCCAGATACCCACTACTCAGACATCCGGATCAGCGCGCAATGGCACCATCGGGCCATCCTGCCTATATTCTGGATACTCGGACCGAAGGGATTGGCGGACCCGATGGGCGTGGGCAGGCAGGCAACAGCGGGCGCGACGGTGGCTGGTCAGCGAACCAGGCCGTTGCAGCCTGTGGCCATGATCTGCGTGGTGGCTATTATTGCGGCCGGACTGGCCGCGTGTACTTCGCGCCGGCACGCCGCCCCGAGCCGGCCGCCCCCACCTTCGGTGGCCAGCGGTCAAGCCACCGTCGACGCGACTGGTGGAGGGATATTGCGTCTCGGCGGCGACGTGACCATCGAGTTGTATCCAGGATCGTTGCCCGCGGGCAGCCAAGTCAGCGTGCGTCGAGCGGACACGTCGGCGCCCACCGGCGGTGGTCCGTCCGCAGTGGTCGCCCCGTTCGACATCACCACCGCTGCGCCGCTGGCCAAGCCAGCCCGGCTGTCGATCCAGCTTCCCGCCGCGCGGCGGCCGACTGGTGACGGAGTCGTTGCCCTCGCGTCCCTCGACGGCGCCAATGGCTGGTCGACAGTCGACGCGACCTACGATCCGGCCAGCGGCCAGATCAGCGGCATCGTTCCCCACTTCTCGGTTTGGACTGCGCTGTCGTGGCTGGGCGACAAGATCGCGGCGTCTTTCTGGTCCGCGCTGCGGGCCCTGATCGGGCCTGCGGCGACTGCCAGCGCTGGCGTCGGCCAACCTACCTGTGCCGGGTCGGCGCGCGACGTCATCTTCGAGTTCACGCCGCCGGCCGACGGGTCGCTGAATTGGTGCGCTGGACGAAGTCGCGACGGCAGCTACACCGTGAAGATCCGCAACGCGCGCGCCTACACCGTTTCCCTGGCCGCCTCCCAACCGGCCACGGTCGAAAACAACGGCGGTCTTGCCGCCATCGCGGCGCGCCTGCTGACCACGCTGCCCGGCGCCGATCCGTACCTGCTCGAGGTCGGCGCCGACGCCACCTTCCGCCTCGCCCCGAACTCCCATGTCGATGTACGCGTGCTGCCGTCCGGGATCGGCTTTGCCCTCGATGTCCTCAAGACCGCCGTCGACGAGCTCCTCCTCGTGACCGGCAAGCCGAGCGACAACTCGGTACGGGACAAGATCTTGAAGGCCTACAGCGCTGGGGCGTGCGAAGCGTCTGTGTTGGGGGGCGACCCGCCTACCGGACTCAGTCCCGAGCTGGCTGGCACCATCGCCAAGTGGGCCTTCGACTGCGCTGAGAAGCTCGTCAAAACCGCCGTACCTGGCGCAGCTGGAATCATCACAAGCGTCTTCTCCGTGCTTGTCAACCTGCTCGTCAACTTTCCGTACGAGATCACCCAATTCCTCTACGACGCCCAACATGGCTCCCTACTGCGCTACGTCGGGCTCACCACACCGGCTCCTGTTACCTCACCGGCCACCCGACCCGCCCCTGCTCCGACATCCACGTCACCGCCGATCCCGACTCCGACATCGGCTCCGGCCCCGACGCCCACCTCACCGCCGACGCCGGCTCCGACACCGGGACCGACGACCAGCACAACGGCCAACTCGACGTCACCGCCTCCCCCGGACGTGACTTCCTACGACTGCCCGAACATGAACAACGCCGCCGGTCACTACGTGCCGCAGGGCTACTACTGGAACAACGACTTCACCGCGCAATCCGCCACGATCACCCACGGCTGGGTGCTCGTCGGGGCGGACGCCAACGGCGCGCGGCACCAAGTCACCGTCGGGATCTCGGCAACGCTCGGCACCCACACCTCGCCCGCGCAATGGGCCGGACCGACGTTCACCGCCGAGGTCTCGGGCTACGGCGGAATCAACTGGACAGCGCCAAGCCCGATCCATGTCACCCCCGGCCAGCGTTATTACTTCACGGTCACGGCTAGCAACGGCGACTTCACTGCCTACGACAACACCAACGCCGGAGACTGCTTCATCGGATCAGCCATCGGCTACTGACCCGTCGAGCGCTAAGTACGACCGGTGGGACCAACTTTGTGGCGAGCGGAGTGACCGAGTACCACGAAGGCGACCGCGAGCCACGTGCCGAGGACCAGCATGACTCAGTCAGAGTTCCACTTGGGGCATCCAGCGCTGGGCCCTTCTGACAGTTACAGTGCTCCAGGTGACGAACTGCTGAGCTGGCCAGAGAACGACCTAGGAGTGGCGTCGTGATAGCGGAGAGCCGCAACGCAGTAGGCGAGGTGCGGTCCTTCCTCGACCTCTGTCTCAGCGGCATCGAGCCGCCGCCATGGGCGGAGGCGATTCGTGGCGCGCGACGTGAACTCGCGCATCTCGTAGACGGCGCCGGCTGGGTGCTCGACTTCGAGATGCTCGGCATGTGCCGACGGCGGGTAGCCATCTTGAGAGACGGGTACTTCATGAGCGGTCTCGGACCTGGCGATCCGATCGACGTGAGTGTCCGCGGTGAGCCGGAGAGGGTGGCCCGATTTCTTCTCGGACATACCAGCCTGGACGACGCCATTATCGACGGCCTTCTGGTCACTTCGCCGACGGCGAAGCTGGGGCGTGTACGCCAGCTCGCGGGGACCATCGTCGGCCAACTCAGGCAACTCGTGGATGACCAAGCGGCCGTACCAACAGACGAGGCAACGAGCCGGGATGAGGTTGGGATCGCTTGGACCACGCCGGAGGACCTTGCCGCAGACGGTGTCCGAGGGCAGCGGGGCGAACTCGTCCGCCGTCTCATGCAGCTGCTCGACCAGGAATGGTTGGACGACGTCGAGGCCGCGCTCATTCACGCGCTCGGCGGCGCGCTGATCTGCCACGGCTACTACGACCCCTCTGACTACAGCCCGTTTCCCGTCTCGTTCGCGATGCGCCTCTGGCACCTGGTGGGAACATTCGATGACAACGCGGTGGATGAATCGTTCATCGTCCGGGCGGTACGGGATGAGGCGGAACGCATCTTGTGCCGAGCCCCGAACCCAACACTTTGGGACGAGCGCCGACGCGTTCGGGAGGATCTCCTCGTTGACCTCGCTCGGGGACGCGTAACGCTCCTGGAGGGCATGGCGACGTTTCACGGCGTGGGCGTTCCTCCCGAGGGTGATCCCGGCCGTGTCGAGGCGCTCCTGACAGTCATCGACCGACTCGCGCCCGACATCGACCGACGAGCCGAGCACGAAGGACGAGCGACCCGGTGGCGCGAGCAACGCGAGCTCCTACTTTCGGACGCCGTCATCAACGACTGGGTCCAGCAGCGGGATCGGCGCTAGTTCACGTGCGTGTCCGTCTTCAGATCGGCGTCATCGTGGCGCTCGTCGCTCTGAGTCCGGGATGTGGTGACCAAGAGGTCGGCGCGGGTGGCAGCAATCAGCGGTACGAGGGAAGCCTCATGGTCTTGGAATCAGGCGAGCACGGGCCGGAGTTGTGCAGCTTGGTC
>JAXDPV010000277.1:0-5432 GCA_034668185.1 Actinomycetota bacterium | reverse complement strand
GAGCGGGTCACGGTTTTGAAGCGGTGGGTGCGGGTGGCGGTCACGGTGTGGGTGCTGGTCGTGGTGCCGCTGCTCGTGCTCCAGCTCCTGATGGTGCTGATCCACCTGCCCCGGATCGTGGGGACGGCGCTCGACTCCGGCGGCAAGCAGGTCGACGCCATCCAGAAGGCGTTCGCCGGCGGCCATGGGTGGGGCGCGGTCGGCGGCATCGTGCAGCTCGTTGCCTTGACGATCCCGGTGGTCGGCATCCTCTTGATGCTGGCCAACGTCGGGCGCCGGTTGGTGCGCTCGACGTGGCGCAAGACCGAAGGCCGCCCCATCGCCCGCGGGTTCTCCGTCGTGGCCATGGGCGGGTTCGCAGCGTTGCTGTTGTTCGCCTGGCTGCCCAAGTCGAACTACGCCCCCATCCGCAAGGGCGAGCGGGGCACGCTGACCGAGGGCATCGCCGCGGTGTACTCGTTGCCTTCGGGCGCAGGCCCGCTCGAGAGCGAGCGCGCCGCCGCGGCGGCGGGCCGCCTCGACCCGGCGTCGACACCCGGCGGCTCGGATACCGGCACCGGCACCACCCCGGCATCGGGCGGCGGCACGGCCACCATCCCGGCCGGGCCCGGGCCTGGCGAGACCGTGCCCGCCAACGGCTCGACGGCCACGACCACGGGCACGGGCTCGGGCACGGGCTCGTCGCCGGCCACGACCGCCCGCCCGGCCGCGGCCAGCACCACCACCGCACCCCGCGCCTCCACGACCACCACCTCCACCTCGACGACCACGACCTCGACCACCACGACCATCCCCTGACCCCGAGAGTAGGAGCGCTCGACGTGCAAACAAGGTTCCGCCGGGCGATCGCCGGCTTGGCGATCGTCGTCGGGTTCGCGATCCCGCTGGCGGCGTCGCCGGCGGGGGCCGAAGGCTCGTCGACCGGCGCCGGCAACAAGGACAACGCCGCCGTCGCGGTCAACACCAAGGACGGCTCGTCGCTCTTCCGCTTCGCCTTCAACATCGCCAAGGTCACCGGCAGCACGGTCGACTCGACCAACGCCGCCGTCGCCTACGCGAGCTGCACCAAGTGCCAGACGGTGGCCATCGCCATCCAGTTCGTGATCGTGCAGGGCTCGCCCGACATCTTCACCCCCGAGAACCTGGCCGTGGCCCTCAACCAGCAATGCTCGATGTGCGACACGTTGGCCTCGGCCTACCAGTTCGTGATCCAGGTGTCGGGGCCGGTGCGCCTCTCGCCCGACGGCCGCAAGCAGATGTGGGATCTGGTCAAGGAGCTCAAAGCGCTGGCCGACAGCGGCCTCACCGGCCCCGAGATCCAGGCCAAGGTCGACGACCTGGCCAAACGGATGTACGCCGTCATGAGCACCCAACTCGTGCCCATACCCGGCAACGGCGTGAACGACGAACAACTCGACACCACCACCACCAGCCAGGCCCCGACGACGTCGACAGCGCCGACCACTACGACGTCCAGGCCGGCCAACACCACCACCACGGCCCAGCACACGACCACCACTACGCCGGCGGCCACGACCACGTCCTCCTCGACCACGTCGTCGACGACGACGACCTCGGCCCCGTGACCACCCGCCCGCCCATCGCCATGTGGTCCGTGGTGGCGGTGCTCACGTTGGCCGCGTGCGGGAAGGTGGGGCCTTCGGGGGCGGCCAAGACCGAGGACCCGGTCACCGCGACCCAGGCCAAGCTGGCCAAAACGACGGAAGCCGACCTCGACCTCAAGCTGGTGGCGGCCGACAACGTCGGCTTCGAGCTCAAGGGCCCGTTCGCCGCGCCCACCAAGGACGGGGCCCTGCCTGTGGCCCACCTCGCCATGACGAGGCTGCTCGGCGACAAGACCCAGGAGAGCACCTTCGTGTCCGACGGGAACGCCGCCTACGTCGAGGCCCCCGGCGGCAAGAGGGTCGACCTCACCGGCGACCAACTCTCGTCCCTCCGGGCGACCACGGCCAAGGGGGCGGCCGACCTCGGCGGGCTCCACCTCGACAAATGGTTCGCCACACGCGACACCAAGGTCCAAGGCGACACCACCGTCGTCAGCGGCGAGCTCGACGCCGCCGCCGCCATGAACGACGTCTTCGGCCTGGCCGGCTCGCTCGGCGCCACCGCCGGCAACCGCCTCACCGGCGCCGACGCCGACCGCCTGCGCAAACTCGTGCAATCGTCACGGGTCGAGCTGGTGACGACCACCAAGGACCACCGCCTCAGGTCGCTCCACTGGGACGTGCGCTTCGCGGCCAAGGACGAGCCGAAGGTCGCCCAACTGCTGCCCGACTTCGCCGGCGTGACCCTGGCCTTCGACCTGAAGATCTAGAGGCGCTCGGCGATGGCGGCGCCGAACTCCGAGCACTTGACCTCAGTGGCCTTGGGCAGCATCCGGGCGAAGTCGTAGGTGACGACGCCGTCGGCGATGGTGGCCTCGATGGCCCGCACGATGTCGGCGGCCGCGTCCTTCCAGCCGAGGTGGTCGAACATCATCACGCCAGACAAGATGACCGACGACGGGTTGACCTTGTCCTGGCCCGCATACTTCGGCGCGGTGCCGTGGGTCGCCTCGAACACGCCGTGGCCGGTGACGTAGTTGATGTTGCCGCCCGGGGCGATGCCGATGCCGCCGACCTGGGCCGCCAGCGCGTCCGACAGGTAGTCGCCGTTCAAATTGGTGGTGGCGATGACGTCGAAGTCTTCCGGCCGGGTGAGAACCTGCTGCAGGGTGATGTCGGCGATGTTGTCCTTCACCAGGACCTTGTCGCCTGGCTTGCCGTCGCAGTCGTCCCAACCCACGGCCACGTCGGCGAACTCCTCCTTCACCAGCTCGTAACCCCAGTTGCGGAAGGCGCCCTCGGTGAACTTCTGGATGTTGCCCTTGTGGACCAGGGTCACGCTCGCCCGGCCGTTCTCGACGGCGTACTTCAGCGCCGCCCGGACGAGCCGCTTCGAGCCCGTCTCCGACACCGGCTTGATGCCGATGCCCGAGTCCTTGCGGATCTCGGCCCACTTGCCGCCGAACTCGGCCAGCATGTCGAGCAGGCGGGCCGCCTCGGGCGTGCCCTCCTCGACCTCGAGGCCGGCGTAGATGTCCTCGGTGTTCTCTCGGAAGATCACCATGTCGACCTTCTCCGGCTCCTTCACCGGCGAGGGCACGCCCTTGAAGTAGCGCACCGGCCGCAGGCAGACGTAGAGGTCGAGGATCTGGCGGATGGCCACGTTGAGGCTGCGGATGCCGCCGCCGACCGGCGTGGTCAGCGGCCCCTTGATCCCGATGAGGTATTCGCGGAACGCGTCGATGGTCTCGTCGGGAAGCCAGTTGCCGGTCTCCTTGAAGGCGGTCTCGCCGGCGAGCACTTCCTTCCACGCGATCTTCTTGCCGTACTTGGCGGCGGCGGCGTCGAACACCACTTGCGACGCCGGCCAGATGTCGACGCCGGTGCCGTCGCCCCGCACGAACGGGATGATGGGCTCGTCGGAGACGTTGAGGCTGCCGTCGGCGTTCTGGGTGATCTTCTCGGCCATAGTGGCCCGGAGCCTACCGGCCGAGTGCGGCGTAGATGTCCTGCGTGGCCCGGGGGAAGTTCATCGTGTACAGGTGGACGCCGGGCGCACCCCCTTCGAGCAGTTTGTCGATGAGCGGCAGCGAGACCTCGACCGCCAACTCCCGCACGGCCGCGGGGTTGCCCCGCACGGCGTCGAGGCGGGCCTCGAGCTCGGCGGGGATGGTGGCCCCGTTCATGGCCGACATCTTGCGGGCGCCGTCGACGTTGGTGAACAGCATCACGCCGGGGACGACGGGCTTGTCGACGCCGAGGGCGGCCAGTTCGTCGACCAGCCGGAAGTAGGGCTCGGTGGTGAAGAAGAACTGGGTGACGGCGAAGTCGGCGGCCCGCAGCTTGTCGGCCAGGTGGCGCCGGTCGGTGGCCCGGTCGGGCGAGCGGGGGTGGACCTCGGGGAAGGCGGCCACGCCCACGCTGAAGTCGCCGATGCCCCGGGCCAACTCGATGAGCTCGACGGCGTAACGGAAGTCGCCCTCGACCCCGCTCCCGTCGGCCTGCGGGTCGCCGGCCAGGGCGAGGAGGTTCTGGAGCCCGGCGTCGCGGTAGCCGGTGACGATCTCGGTGACCTGGGGGCGGGTGTGGCCGACGCAGGTGAGGTGCGGCATCGGCGTCATCGACGTGTCGGTGTGGATTCGCTCGACGATCTCGCGCGTCTTGTCGCGGGTCGAGCCGCCGGCGCCGTAGGTGACCGAGACGAACGACGGGGCCAGCGGCTCGAGCTCGTGCAGCGTCTTCTCCAGCCGGCGCTCGCCCTCCTCGTCGCGGGGCGGCCCGAACTCGAACGACCACGTGGTGCCGGCCGCCAGCAGGTCGGCGATCTTCGTCATCGGGGCGTGCCCGCGATGCGTTCGGCGCACTCGACGGCGTTGCGGAACAGCATGGCGATGGTGGTGGGGCCGACGCCGCCGACCCTCGGGGTGATCGCGCCCGCGACCTCGGCCACCGATTCGTCGACGTCGGGCAGCAGCGTCTTGCCCCGGTAGCGCACGCCGCCGCCGATGACCGTTGATCCCCTCCGCACGTGCTCGGGTTGGAGGATGCCGGGGACGCCGGCGGCCGCGACCACGATCTCGGCCCGCTGGGTGTAGCGGGGCCAGTCGGGGACGCCGGTGTGGACGACGGTGACGGCGGCATTGGCGGTTGGCCGCTTCTGCCCGAGGAGGAGGGCGAGGGGCCGGCCGAGGGTCTGGCCCCGACCGAGGATGACGACCTCGCGCCCCGACACCGCGATGTCGTAGAACGCCAGCAGCGCCTCGATGCCCGCCGGCGTGCACGGCGTCGGGCCCGGCATACCGAGGGCGAGGCGGCCCATGCTCGTCGGGTGGGCGGCGTCGACGTCCTTGTCGGGGTCCATGACCGCGATAGCGGCGTCGTAGTCGAGGTACGACGGGATGGGGTGCTGCACCAGCAGGGCGTGTACCGCGGGATCGGTCGAGTAGCCGCGGATGGCGTCCTCGACCTGCTGCTGGGTGGCGTCGTTCGGGAGGTGGGTGTGGGGCGAGGCCATGCCCAGCTCTTCGGCCTTGCGCTGCTTCATGCGGATGTAGCCGGCGCTGGCGTCGTCGTCGCCCACGAGGATGGTGGCCAGCGCCGCGGTGACGCCGGCCTCCTTGAGCTTGTCGACCCTGAGCTTGACGTCGGCCAGCACGGCCTCGGCCACCGGGCCGCCGGGGAGCAGTCGGGCCGTCATCAGTGGAAGAAGTGGCGCTCGCCGGTGAACACCATGGCGAGGCCGAGCTCGTCGGCGGCGGCGATGATCTCGTCGTCGTGCAGCGCGCCGCCTGGTTGGATGACGACCGCGACCCCGGCCGAGGCCGCGGCCTCGACGCCGTCGCGGAACGGGTAGAAGGCGTCGCTGGC
>JAXDPV010000276.1:0-2627 GCA_034668185.1 Actinomycetota bacterium | reverse complement strand
TACCTCAAGCGGTGGAAGGCCGAGGTCGGCGTCTTCTTCGACGGCGTCAACGCCAAGGACGACGACGCCGAAATACGTCGCATTGCCCCGAACCACCCCGTCTTCCGGCTCGCGGCATAGCGGACCCGGTACGGTCGGCCACATGGCCGAAACCATCATCATCGAAATCGATTGCGACCCTGCCCTCTACAGCAAGGTCAACGGCATCCTCGGGCTCGACCCGAGCACCGGCGGCGGCGATTGGCCCAAGGGCCTGAAGACCCACATCGGCAGCGGCGGCGAAGGCAGCGTCGTCGTCGTCGAGGTGTGGGACACCCAGGCCGAGCAGGAGGCCTTCCTTGCTTCCCGGCTCGGCCCCGCACTCGGCGAGGCCGGCGTGGCCCAGCCGAAGCGCATGGAATGGCTGAGCCTGCTCGGCCAGCACAACTCCTAACCGGACGCACCTCCATGGCGATCGAGGTCGTGCTCCTGGGCACGGGCAACCCCTTGCCGGACCAGCACCGGGCCGGGGCCGCGACCCTCGTCAGGGCCGGCGGGCGCACGCTGCTGGTCGACGCCGGCCGCGGCGTCTGCCTCCGCCTGGCCGCCGCCGGCGTGTTGCCGGTCATGCTCGACGGCGTCTTTCTCACCCACCTCCACAGCGACCACATCTGCGACCTCAACGACGTGGTCACGACCCAATGGGTGATGAGCCTGGCGCCCAAGACCTTGCCCATCTTCGGCCCGCCCCGCACCGCCGAGGTCATGGCCGGGCTCAAGGCGATGCTCGCCCCCGACGTCGAGTACCGACTCGCGCACCACGCCGACCTCACGTGGGAGCCGCAGGTCGACGTGGCCGAGGTCGGGCCCGGCATCGTGCTCGATGAAGCCGGCCTCCGCGTCGTCGCCGCCACCACCGACCACCGCCCGGTCGAGCCCACCCTCGCCTACCGCTTCGAGTTCGACGGCAAGGCGGTCGTGATCGCCGGCGACTCGCTGCCGTGTCCCGGTCTCGACGAGCTCTGCCAGGGCGCCGACGCCTACGTGCAAACCGTCCTGCGTGACGACCTCGTCCGCATGATCCCGGCCCAGCGGTTCGTCGACACCATCGACTACCACTCGACGGTGGCCCAAGCGGCCGAGACCGCGGCCCGCAACCGCGTCGGCACCCTCGTCCTGACCCACCAGATCCCCACGCCCGCGCCCGGCGCCAAAGACGATTGGATCGCGATCGCACGGGAACACTTCGCCGGCGAGATCGTCTTCGGCGAGGACCTGACCACCTTCACCGTCTAGGCCAGCCGGTGAGCGATCTGAAAGACGTTGCCGAAGGGGTCGCGGACCATGGCCCGCCGGTCGCCGTACGGAGTATCGACTGGCGCCTCCAGGCTCACCGCCCCGGCGCCGAGCGCCCGTTGGTAGCGGGCGTCGGCGTCGTCGACGTAGACGTAGAGGAAGGCGGGGAACGCCTCGCGCTCCTCGGTGGACGACACCATCACGACCGAGTCGCCGATGACGATGTCGGCCGGCCGGCCCGCCTGCACCTCGCCGGTCGCATCGAACACCGCCCGTAGGAACGCGACCTCGCCTTCGACGTCGGGCACGAACATGCGGGGTGTCAGGGAGTGGTATCCGGCCATGGTCACCACTCTCTCAGTTTCGCTCGACGATGCCGCGCTCGAAGGCGTAGGCGGTGGCGCCGGCCCGGGACGAGACGCCGATCTTGGTGAAGATGTTCGAGAGGTGGCGGGCGACCGTCTTCTCGCTGAGGTAGAGCGCGGTGGCCACGTCGCGGTTGGTGTCGCCGGCGGCCACCAGGCGAAGGACTTCGGCCTCCCGTTCGGTGAGGCCGCCTGGCAATGCCCGCCGCGAACGCGAAGCGGTGAGGTCGCGGACCAAGCGGGCGTCGAGGGCGGCGCCGAGCCGGTCGAAGACCGTGGTGGCGGCGGCGAACGACGTGACCGCGGCCTCGTGGTCGCCGCGGTCGCGGCAGGCGAGGCCGAGCAACGTATGGGCGGTGGCCACCTCGTGCGGGACCGAGAGCTCCTGCCACCGGCCCAACGCCGTCCGCAACGTCGAGCAGGCGGCGGCGGCGTCGCCAGAGGCAAGGTGGAGGCGACCCCGGGCGGTGGCCGCCGAAGCGAGCAGAATCGGGCTGCCGTACTCGGTGGCCACCGCCTCGAGCTCGTCGACGTAGGCCGCGGCCATGGCCAGGTCGCCGGCGGCGATGGCGATCTGGGCGGCGGCGACCAACAGCCGCGCCCGGGCCAGGCGGTTCCACGTCTCGGCCCCAAGCGCTTCGCCGATGATCGAGGCCGCGGCCTCCACCCGGTTCTGGGCCAGCCGCAGCAACGCCAACCCCGCCGGCGGGCGGCCGCCCAACTCCGACGCGGTGCGGAACGCCGATTCGGCCCCGTCGAGGTCGCCGAGGCGCAATCGGATCTCGCCGATCTCGGCGAACCCGGCGGCGGCGTTGGGCACGTGCAACGACGCCAGCTCGTCGCACGCCAAGGTGGCCTCGTGCTCGGCGTCGGCCCAGGCGCCGTGCCACCGCAGGGCCGAGGCCCGGTGCACGCGGCACAGGCCGGGGAAGACGGCGAACGGGTGGCGGCGGGCCCACCGGGTCGTGGCCTCGGTCCACTCCGATG
>JAXDPV010000275.1:0-11352 GCA_034668185.1 Actinomycetota bacterium | reverse complement strand
GGCACCGAGCGTGTCGTGGTTTCCCAGCTGGTCCGGTCCCCCGGTGTCATCTTCCAGCCCGGACGGGACCTGAAGACGGTGGTCACCGGAACCATCCACCCCTACCGCGGCGAATGGATCGAGTTCGACGTCGAGGCCAAGCCGGGCAAGGACATCACCGCTGGTTCGCGCGTGGCCCGCAAGCGCCGGCTGTCGCTGTTCGTGCTCCTGCGGGCCATGGGCTACACCGACGAGGGGTTCCTCGAGCGCTTCGTGCGCCACTTCGACTTCCTCGAGGGCCAGTGGGAAAAGGAGCGCGAGCTCGCTCCCACGCAAGAAGAGGCGCTCATCGAGATCTACAAGCGGGCCCGTCCCGGCGAGCCGCCCAGCCCCGAGTCGGCACGCGCCTACTTCGAGAACGCCTTCTTCAACCCCAAGCGCTACGACCTCACGAGGGTCGGCCGCTACAAGCTGAACCGCACGCTCGGCCCCGAGGTCGAGAAGATCAGCAGCCTCTTCAAGATCGACCTCGTCCGCCCCGAGCCCGACCAGGGCGTGCTGGCCCAGAGCGAGATGCTGGCGGCCACCACTTACCTCCTCCACCTGGCGAACGGCGAGCCCGGCTACCGCCTCGACGACCAGGACCACTTCGCCAACCGCCGCATCCGCAGCGTCGGCGAGCTGATCCAGAACCAGGTCCGCATCGGCCTCTCCCGCATGGAGCGCGTCGTGCGAGAACGCATGACGACCCAGGACGTCGAGGCCATCACGCCCCAGACGCTCATCAACATCCGGCCGGTCGTGGCCGCCATCAAGGAGTTCTTCGGCACTTCTCAGCTCAGCCAGTTCATGGACCAGGTGAACCCCCTTTCGGGCCTGGCCCACAAGCGCCGCCTGTCGGCGCTCGGCCCCGGCGGCCTCAGCCGTGAGCGGGCCGGCTTCGAGGTCCGAGACGTCCACTCCAGCCACTACGGCCGCATGTGCCCCATCGAGACCCCGGAAGGCCCGAACATCGGCCTGATCGGCGCCCTCGCCACCTACGGCCGGGTCAACGAGTACGGCTTCATCGAGACGCCCTACCGCAAGGTCGTCAACGGCAAGGTCACCGACGAGATCGTCTACATGACCGCGGACTCCGAAGAGGAGTACGTCATCGCCCAGGCCAACGCGGCCATCGACAAGAACGGCAAGTTCACCGAGGAGCGCGTCCTGTGCCGCCGCGGCCCGCAAGGCGCGGCCGTGAGGCTCGGCGGCGGTGGTGGCAGCAGCTACGGCAGCACCTCCGAGATCGACGTCGTCCCGCCGTCCGAAGTCGACTTCATGGACGTCAGCCCGAAGCAGACCGTCTCGGTGAGCACGGCGCTGATCCCCTTCATCGAGCACGACGACGCCAACCGGGCCCTCATGGGCGCCAACATGCAGAAGCAGGCCGTCCCGCTGCTGAAGCCCGAGGCCCCCTACATCGGCACCGGCATCGAGGCCCGCGCCGCCCGGGATGCCGGCGACGTCATCCTCGCCGAGGGCGACGGCACCATCACCGAGGTCGCCGGCGACCACATCGCCATCGACTACAACGCCAACCAGAAGGACCGCCTCGGCCACGCCCTGGGCCGCAAGGTCTACCGCCTGGCCAAGTTCGACCGCAGCAACCAGGACACGTGCATCAACCAGAAGGTCCTGGTCGACGAGGGCCAGAAGGTCAAGAAGGGCGAGGTCATGGCCGACGGCCCCTCGACCCACAACGGCGAGCTGGCCCTGGGCAAGAACCTGCTCGTCGCCTTCATGCCGTGGGAGGGCTACAACTACGAGGACGCCATCATCCTCAGCGAGCGCCTCGTCAAGGACGACGTCCTCACCTCGATCCACATCGAGAAGCACGAGGTCGACGCCCGCGACACCAAGCTCGGTGCCGAGGAGATCACCCGGGACATCCCGAACCTCAGCGAGGAGATCCTGAAGGACCTCGACGAGCGGGGCATCATCCGCATCGGCGCCGAGGTCGGCCCGGGCGACGTGCTCGTCGGCAAGGTCACCCCCAAGGGCGAGACCGAGCTCACGCCGGAAGAGCGCCTCCTGCGGGCGATCTTCGGTGAGAAGGCCCGCGAGGTCCGTGACACCAGCCTCAAGGTGCCCCACGGCCAGACCGGCAAGGTCATCAGCGTCCAGGTGTTCAGCCGGGACGACGCCCACGAACTGCCGCCGGGCGTCAACCAGCTCGTGCGGGTCTACATCGCCCAGAAGCGGAAGATCTCCGAGGGCGACAAGCTCGCCGGGCGCCACGGCAACAAGGGCGTCATCTCCAAGATCCTCCCGATCGAGGACATGCCGTACACGGCCGACGGCACCCCGGTCGACATCATCCTCAACCCCCTCGGCGTCCCCAGCCGGATGAACGTGGGCCAGGTGCTCGAGGCCCACCTCGGGTACGCCGCCCGTTGGGGTTGGCCGGACGCGCAGACCGGCGCCCAGCCTGTCGGCATCGCGCCCGTCCGCGGCACCGAGTCGAAGACCCGGCCCCGCACCGAGCCCGCGGTGTGGGTCAGCACGCCGGTGTTCGACGGCGCCCACTGGGACGAGGAAGCCGACGCCGGCAAGCACCCGACGATGAAGAAGATCTTCGAGTCGATCACGCCCGAGTCCATCGACGGCGTCCGCATGATCGGGCCCGACGGCAAGACCGCGCTCTACAACGGGCGGACGGGCGAGGAGTACGACAACCAGATCTCGGTCGGGTACGTCTACATCCTGAAGCTGGCCCACCTGGTCGACGACAAGATCCACGCCCGCTCGACCGGCCCCTACTCGATGATCACGCAGCAGCCCCTGGGCGGGAAGGCCCAGTTCGGCGGCCAGCGCTTCGGCGAGATGGAGGTGTGGGCCCTCGAGGCCTACGGCGCCGCCTACGCGCTGCAGGAACTGCTCACCATCAAGTCCGACGACGTGCTCGGCCGCGTGAAGGTCTACGAGGCCATCGTCAAGGGCGACAACATCCCCGAACCCGGCATCCCCGAGTCCTTCAAGGTCCTCATCAAGGAGATGCAGTCGCTGTGCCTCAACGTCGAGGTGCTGTCGAACACGGGTGAGGAGATCGAGATGCGTGAGCTCGACGAAGACGTGTTCCGCACGGCCGAGGAGCTCGGCATCAGCATCGAACGACCCGAACGAGGCAGCGACGAGGAAGACGCAGAACGCGAACGCCGTCGCGCCGAGAGGAGCAGCAGCTACTAATGCTCGACGTCAACGATTTCGAACAGCTTCGCATCGGGCTGGCGACCGCCGACTCGATCCGCACGTGGTCCAACGGCGAGGTCAAGAAGCCCGAGACCATCAACTACCGCACCCTCAAGCCGGAAAAGGACGGGCTCTTCTGCGAGAAGATCTTCGGCCCCACGAAGGACTGGGAGTGCTACTGCGGCAAGTACAAGCGGGTGCGCTTCCGCGGGATCATCTGCGAGCGCTGCGGCGTCGAGGTCACCCGTTCGAAGGTCCGGCGCGAGCGCATGGGCCACATCGAGCTGGCCGCCCCCGTCGTCCACATCTGGTACCTGCGCGGCACCCGGTCGTGGCTCGCCTACCTGCTCCTGGGCACGGAGGTGAAGGAGGAGCTCAAGGCCAAGCAGCTCGAGAAGGTCATCTACTTCGCCGCCAACCTGGTCACCTGGGTCGACGAGGAGAAGCGCCACAACGACCTGCCCGCGCTCGAGGCCGAGATCATCGAAGAGCTCGAGGAGATCACCAAGCAGCGTGACCTCGACGTCGACCGCCGCTTCAAGGCGCTCGAGGACGAGGTCGCCCAGCTCGAGAAGGACGGCGCCAAGGACTCCGAGATCAAGGCCCGCCAGCGGGCGTCGGAGAAGGACCTGACCCTCATCCGCGACCGGGCCGACGCCGAGCTCGAGCTGGTGAAGCGGGCCTACGACGAGTTCAAGGACCTCCACGGCCGCAAGGTCATCGACGACGAGATGCTGTGGCGCGAGCTCAAGGACCGCTTCGGCGACTACTTCGAGGGCGGCATGGGCGCCGAGGCCATCACCCGCCTCATCGACCGCATCGACTTCGACGCCGAGGAGATCAAGCTGCGCGAGCAGATCGACGCCCACGACGGGCGCCGGCCGCTCAGCGCGCAGCGCAAGCAGAAGGCGATCAAGCGGCTGAAGATCGTCACCGCCTTCAACCGGCGTGACGAGCACGGCAAGCGGGTCAACGAGCCCCGGGGCATGGTCCTCGACGCCGTCCCCGTCATCCCCCCCGACCTGCGCCCGATGGTGCAGCTCGACGGCGGCCGCTTCGCCACGTCCGACCTCAACGACCTGTACCGCCGGGTCATCAACCGCAACAACCGGCTGAAGCGCCTGCTCGACCTGGGCGCGCCCGAGATCATCGTCAACAACGAGAAGCGGATGCTGCAGGAGGCCGTCGACGCGCTGTTCGACAACGGCCGCCGTGGCCGTCCGGTCACCGGCCCGGGCAACCGGCCGCTGAAGTCGCTGTCCGACATGCTCAAGGGCAAGCAGGGCCGGTTCCGCCAGAACCTGCTCGGCAAGCGGGTCGACTACTCCGGCCGTTCGGTCATCGTGGTCGGTCCGACCCTGAAGCTGCATCAGTGCGGCCTGCCCAAGCAGATGGCCCTCGAGCTGTTCAAGCCGTTCGTGATGAAGCGGCTCGTCGACCTCGAGCTGGCCCAGAACATCAAGTCGGCCAAGCGCATGGTCGAGCGCCGCCGGGCCCAGGTGTGGGACGTGCTCGAGGACGTCATCAAGGAACACCCGGTGTTCCTGAACCGGGCGCCCACGCTGCACCGCCTCGGCATCCAGGCCTTCGAGCCCCTGCTGGTCGAGGGCAAGGCCATCCAGCTCCACCCGCTGGTGTGCCGCGCCTTCAACGCCGACTTCGACGGCGACCAGATGGCCGTCCACCTGCCGTTGTCGGCCGAGGCCCAGGCCGAAGCCCGCATCCTCATGCTGTCGTCGAACAACATCCTGTCGCCGGCTTCCGGCCGCCCCATGGTCGACCCGACCCAGGACATGATCTTCGGCGCCTACTACCTCACGTTGGAGGAAGACGGTCAGGTCGGCGAGGGCCGGGCGTTCCGCCGGGTCTACGAGGTCGAGCAGGCCTACGAGCGCGACGAGATCGCGCTCCACGCCCTCATCGAGCTGCGCGACGCCCGCCTGCTCCAGGAGGACGGCACCTACCAGAAGACGACCGCCGGCCGGATCTTCTTCAACGAGGCCTTGCCGGCCACGTTCCCCTTCATCAACCACCTCGTCGGCAAGACGGCGCCGCACGGCTCGAAGTACCGCAAGGTCGAGCCGATCATGCGGATCGTCGAGACCCTCGCCGACACCTATCCCAAGGTGGAGGTGGCCGAGTCCCTCGACAAGATCAAGGACCTCGGCTTCAAGTTCGCTTCGAGGTCTGGCCTGACGATCTCGATCGACGACGTGCGCACGCCGCCCGACAAGCAGTCGATCCTCGACAAGTTCGAGAAGGAGGCCGAGAAGGCCGAGCAGCAGTTCAAGCGGGGCATCATCACCGACGACGAACGCCGCAACAAGGAAGTCGAGATCTGGGAGTCGGCCCGCGGTGAAGTCGGCCGCGCCATGGACCGCACCCTGGCGGCGATGAAGTTCAACCCGCTCGACATGATGGTGAACTCGGGTGCTCGTGGTAACCCGCAGCAGGTGCGTCAGATCGCCGGCATGAAGGGCTTGGTCACCAACCCGAAGGGCGAGATGATCCCCCGCCCGATCACGTCGTCGTTCCGTGAAGGCCTGTCGGTGCTCGAGTACTTCATCTCAACCCACGGCGCCCGCAAGGGCCTGGCCGACACCGCCCTCCGTACCGCCGACTCCGGGTACCTCACCCGGCGTCTCGTCGACGTCGCCCAGGAGCTCATCGTCCGGGAGATCGACTGCGGTACCACCCGCGGCCTGTGGCTGGAGAACGTCGTCCCCGACGAGGCCGGCCGCCGCTCCCACCTCGACTACCGCCTGTACGGGCGGGTGCTGGTCGAGAAGGCGGGCGGGTTCCCTGCGGGCCACATGGTCGGCGAGGAAGACGTCATCGCCCTGCGGGACAACCCCGACGTGACCCGGGTTCGGGTCCGGTCGGTGCTGACCTGCGAGGCGGCCTACGGCATCTGCGGCGCGTGCTACGGCATGTCGCTGGCGTCCCGCCAGTTCGTCGAGCTGGGTGAAGCCGTCGGCGTCATCGCCGCCCAGTCCATCGGCGAGCCCGGCACGCAGCTCACCATGCGGACCTTCCACACCGGCGGCATCGCCGGCTCGGAAGACATCACCCAGGGTCTGCCCCGCGTCGTCGAACTGTTCGAGGCCCGCACCCCGAAGGGCGCGGCCGTCCTGGCCCGCACGTCGGGCGTGGTGCGGATCGCGGACGAGGACAACGCCCGCCGCATCCTGGTGGTCGGCGAAGACGGCAGCGAGGAAGCCCATCTCGTGTCGCCCCGTGCCCACCTCGAGGTGGTCGACGGTCAGGAAGTCGTGGCCGGCGACGCCCTCATCGAGGGCCCGAAGGACCCCAAGCAACTGCTCGAGATCAAAGGCATCCGCGAGACGCAGCAGTACCTGGTCGAAGAGGTGCAGAACGTGTACCGCGACCAGGGCGTGTCGATCCACGACAAGCACATCGAGCTGATCGTGCGCCAGATGCTGCGGCGGGTCTCGGTGGCCGACCCCGGCGACTCCACGTTCCTCCCAGGGGAGCGGGCCGACGCCAAGACGTTCACCGACATGAACCGCCAGTTGGTGCAGGAGGGCAAGAAGGCGGCCGAAGGTCGTCCCGAGCTCATGGGCATCACCAAGGCCTCGCTGGCCACCGACTCGTGGCTCTCGGCCGCCTCCTTCCAGGAGACGACCCGGGTGCTGACCGAGGCGGCCATCGAGGGCAAGTCGGATGGTCTTCTCGGGCTGAAGGAGAACATCATCATCGGCAAGCTCATCCCCGCCGGCACCGGGATGCTCCGGTACCGCGACATCGACCTGCACGCGCCCGACTACACGCCCATGGAGGGCTGGTCGTCGGACGCCGAGTCGACCGAGGACCTGTCGGAGTGGCTCGCCCGCCGTTCGTCGTCCGACGCCGACGCCCAGCAGGCGTTGTCGTGGCTCGGCTCGGCGGTGGCCGGCTCGTCCGCGCTGTCGTCCTCCGACGACGTGGGAGCCGTGGCCGTGGCCGAGGCCGACGAGGCCGAGGGCAACGGCCAAGTCGGGGACTCCGAGGAGTCGGCCTAACCAACCTCAACCGTTTGGGCAGCGCCAGTACGCCATGGCGTACTGGCGCTTCCCAAACGGCGGGGCATCCTTGGGAAATCTCGCCGATTTTCCCAAGGTTCTCTCGGCTATCCTTGGGAAACCATGCCCTGGCCCGTCGGTGCCGCCGTTGCCGTCCCCTGGGAGGGACGTTCCGTCGATGCCTGGCGGCCCCCGGCCATCGGCGCCGCCGTCCCCGCCCTGACCTCGGCGACCGTGCGCGCCTCCGAGCGGGCGGCCGGGGCCATCACCCGCATGGGCGACCTGGCCCACTCCTTCGAGGTGGTGGCCCGGCTGCTGCTGCGGGCCGAGGGCATCGCCTCCAGCGCCATCGAGGGCGTGCGGGCCCCGGCGGGCGACATCGCGCTGGCCGAGGCGGCCGGGGTCGAGGCCGCGGGCGAGACGGCCGGGTGGGTGGCGGGGAACCTGGCCGTGGTCGGCGACGCCTTGGCCATGCCCGGGCCGTTGGACGCCGAGCTCCTCTGGGCGTGGCACCGCCGGCTCATGCGGGGAGCGGGCCTCGATCCCGCCTTTCTCGGCGCGTGGCGCGATCGGGTCGGTTGGGTCGGCGGGGCCAACCCGCTCTTGGCCGCCCACGTGGCCGCGCCCGACGGCGACCTGCCGGCGCTGATGGACGACCTCTTCGCCTTCGTCGCCCGCGACGACCTCGACCCCGTGACCCAGGCCGCCATCGCCCACGCCCAGTTCGAGACCATCCACCCGTTCGCCGACGGCAACGGCCGCTTGGGCCGGGTGCTGGTGGCGCGGGTCCTGGCCCACCGGCTCGACATCGAGGTCCCGCCGCCGGTGTCGATCCAGATGGCCCGTGACATCGGTGGCTACCTCTCCGGGCTCGCGCTCTACCGTCAGGGCCACGTCGACGCGTGGGTCCGATGGTTCGCGGGCGCGGTCGAGGCCGCGGCCAACCGGAGCGGCGAGGTGTTGGGCGCAGTCGCCGACCTCCAGGCTCGGTGGGAGTCGTCGCTCGCCTCGGTCCGGGCCGACGCCGCTGCTCGCAGGCTGGTACACCACCTCCCCGCGCGACCGGCGATCAGCGTGGCCGCCGCGGCCGCCGCGGCCGGGGTCAGTGAGCAGGCGGCTCGGGTCGCCATCGGACAGCTCGTCGAGCGCGGGATCCTCCGGCCGGCAGCGCCGAAATCGTCGACGGGTCCGGGTCGGCCCCGCGGTTGGTGGGTGGCCGACGAACTCCTTGCCCTGTTCTCGTGAGGAACCCCGCGGTCAGGGGCAGGCGTTCGGCGGGAGGACGTCGTCGGGGGTGCGGGTGTGGTTGCCGCGGGCGTCTTCGGCGGTGACCCACCAGGTGGTGGCGACGGCCGAGTTGGCGAGGGTGCCGGTGAATCCGGCGTCGGTCTCGGTGAGGCGCTGCAGCCGTTCGGCCGGCCGGCCGGTGGTGCGGTCGAGCCAGTGGAGGTCGACCGGGCCGAGGCCGCTCTCGTCCTCGACGGTGGCGGTGACCACACAGCCGGCCACGGCGACGGCGACGTCGGGCGGGTGCTCGACGCTGGTCTCGACCCGGACGACGGTGGTCGAGCCGTCGGTGCCGGTGAGGTGGACGCTGGCCCGCACGTCGCCCTCGGGGGCTCCGGGGCCGGCGGCGATGCGCACCGCGATGCTGTCGCCGGGCCCGAGTGCGCCCGACGGCGGCGAGATCGTGAGCCAAGGGACGTCGGCCGCCGCCGTCCCGTGCACGTCCGTCGACGAGCGGTTGGCCAACTGGACCGGCGTCGGCTTCGAATACTCGAGGACCGCGGGCTCGGCGACCAGCGAGCTGCCGGCCAGGGGCACGCGGGTGAGGGCCTCGATGCGGGTGCCGTCGTCGTTCCGCCTGGCCGCGAGCACGCCGGCGAGGGCGACGGCGAACACGATGGCCGCGGCCGCGGTGGCCACGTTTCGGATCCAGCGGCGGGCCGGCGGCTCGGGCACCAGCGGAGGCGGGGGAGTCGGCCGGCGCAGGCGGGTCTGGCTGGCTAACGCCCGGACCGCGGCCGGTGCCTCCTCCAACGGCCGCTGGCCGAGCAGCGTCCGCACGGAGACCATCGACCGCAGGCGGTCGCGGCACAGCGCGCACCCTTCGACGTGGTCGGCCACGCCCGCGCCCGCAGTCAGCAACGTGCGCAGGCTGGGGTAGGGGGTACCGGGGGTGGCGTCGTCGCCGGCCTCGGCGCCACCCGCGTCGACCTGCTCGGTCGACAACACCGCGGCCAGGCCCTCACACTCGCCCGCCCCCAAGCGGGCCAGCACCACCGGGTCGAGGGCCCGCTGCCACTCGAGGTAGACGGCGGCGGCCCGGGCGGCGGCACCCGCGGGCGACAACCCGATGGCCCGGGCCAGGCCGCCGCGGTCGAGGTCGTGCCTGGTGTCGAGGTCGACGATGGCCCGCTCGATCGGCGGCCTGGTCGAGGCCAGGGCGGCGGCCAGGTCGGTGAGGTCGTCGGGGGCGGCGGCATCGAGGTCGGTGGGCACGGCCTCGGCCGCTCGCGACAACCCCTCGTGGCGGGCGTGGCCAAGCACGGCGGATCGGGAGCGCCCGCCCCGGCGAACGGCGATCAGGGCCGCGCCCATGGCCGCTTCGCCCGGACCAAGCAGGGCGCAGGCGTGGGCGTACGCGGAGTCGGCGAGGTCGGCCATCAGCGGTCGAACGACAGTAGGCGGTTCTCGCCCTCACCCGCTCGCCGCCGCCGAAGTTGTCACACCCCCGTGATAAGCCCCCACCCCGGGGGGGCGCCCAAAATCGCGCCAACGATTCGCGCGCCCGCGAACGCCCGTTTGCCGTAGAGCCGCCACGCCCGTACCATTGCCCGTTGGCCTGGCGCGCCCCCGAGGCGCCCATGCCCGATGCCCGCCACTAGCAGTTCGTCCGAGAGGTTCGCGTTGCCCACCATCCAGCAGCTGGTCCGCAAGGGCCGGGTGTCCAAGACCGACAAGACCAAGACACCTGCGCTGAAGGGCGCGCCCCAGCGCCGCGGCGTGTGTACGAGGGTCGCCACCCAGACCCCGAAGAAGCCGAACTCGGCCCTGCGCAAGGTCGCCCGTGTCCGGCTGACCAGCGGCGTCGAGGTCGGTGCCTACATCCCGGGCGAGGGCCACAACCTCCAGGAACACTCGATCGTGCTCGTCCGTGGCGGCCGGGTGAAGGACCTGCCGGGCTTCCGCTACAAGATCATCCGGGGCGTGCTCGACGCTTCCGGCGTCCGCGACCGCAAGCAGGCCCGCAGCCGCTACGGCGCCAAGAAGGGTTAGAAGAGACATGCCCCGCAAGGGACCCGCCCCCCGCCGTGACCTCATGCCCGACCCCATCTACCGGTCGGTGCTCGTCACCCAACTCGTGAACAAGGTGCTCCTCGCCGGCAAGCGCAGCGTGGCCGAGAAGATCGTCTACGACGCCCTCGACGTGGTGAAGGAGAAGAGCGGCGGCGACGCCCTCACCGTCCTCAAGCGGGCGATCGAGAACACCAAGCCCGCCCTCGAGGTCAAGAGCCGCCGGGTCGGCGGTGCGACCTATCAGGTACCGGTCGAGGTCCGCCCCCGGCGGGCGACCACCCTCAGCATCCGGTGGGTGGTCGGCTACAGCCGCCAGCGCCGGGAGAAGTCCATGGCCCAGCGCCTGGCCAACGAATTGCTCGACGCTAGCAACGCCATCGGCGCCGCGGTGAAGCGCAAGGAAGACATGCACAAGATGGCCGAGTCCAACAAGGCCTTCGCCCACTACCGCTGGTAGAGAAAGAGCGCGGCGTGCCGATCCGGCTTTGCCGGTCGGTGCGACGCTGCCGCTGAACTCGCCGAGGAAGCTCTGCTTCCGAGTGCGAAAGGAACTGTTATGCCCCCCACCCGACAAGTCAGCTTGGCCCGAACCCGGAACATCGGGATCATGGCCCACATCGACGCGGGCAAGACCACGACGACCGAGCGGATCCTCTATTACACCGGCAAGAACTACAAGATCGGTGAGGTCCACGAGGGCGCCGCAACGATGGACTGGATGGAGCAGGAGCGCGAGCGCGGCATCACCATCACTGCGGCCGCTACCACCGCCAAGTGGACCAAGGACGGCCAGGACTACACCGTCAACATCATCGACACC
>JAXDPV010000274.1:0-5715 GCA_034668185.1 Actinomycetota bacterium | reverse complement strand
GCGGCCCGTCTCGTAGGCCAGGTCGTCCCGCCGCCGGTCGACGGCGGGCGCCGACGCGCTGCCGGGGAGCGCCATGCCGAGCGCCTCGGAGATCGACGCCATGGTGTTGGCGGTGAACATGCCGGCGCAGCTGCCCTCGGTGGGACAGGCGTTGCGCTCGATGAGGCTGAGCTCCTCGTCGGTGAGCCCGCCGGTGGCCCGAGCACCGACTGCTTCGAACACGCTCACGAGGTCGAGCGCCTCACCTTTGGCACCGCGACCAGGGAGGATGGTGCCGCCGTAGAGGAAGATGCTCGGGACGTTGACCCGCGCTGCCGCCATCAACATGCCGGGCAACGACTTGTCGCAGCCGGCGAAGGTCACCAGCCCGTCGAACCGCTCGGCGTGCATCACCGTCTCGACCGAGTCGGCGATCACCTCTCGGGACACCAACGACGCCCGCATCCCCTCGTGGCCCATCGAGATGCCGTCGGAAACCGCGATGGTGACGAACTCGATCGGGAACCCGCCGGCGGCCCGCACGCCCTCCTTGGCCCGCTTGGCCAGGCGATCGAGCGGCATGTTGCACGGCGTCACCTCGTTCCACGACGAAGCCACGCCGACCTGGGGCTTGTCCCAATCGTCGTCGGTCATGCCGATGGCCCGCAGCATGGCCCGCGCCGGCGCCCGTTCGAACCCGTCCGTGACTTCGCGGCTGCGTGGCCGCGGATGCCCTTGGTCGCTCACGCCCTAACGTTAGGGCAATGGTGGCGATCGTTCGGGCGGAGGGCGTCGTCAAGCGTTGGGGTTCGACCGAAGCCCTCAAGGGCGCGAGCTTCGAGATCGGCTCGGGCGTCACCGGCCTGCTCGGGGCCAACGGCGCCGGCAAGACCACGCTCCTCGGCCTCATCCTCGGGATGCACCGCCCCGACGGCGGACGGCTCGAGGTGCTCGGCCGCGACCCGTGGACCCTCGGCCCCGAGGTCAGGGCCAGGGTCGGGTACGCCCCCGAGCACGACTGCCTCCCCGACGACGTGCGGGCCCACGACGTGGTCCGGCATTTCGCCGAGGTCCACGGCCTGCCCAAGGCCGAGGCCCAGACCAGGGCCAGCGATGCGCTGTGGGAGGTCGGCCTCGGCGAGGAGCGGTTCCGGGCCGTGGGCACCATGTCGACCGGGCAACGCCAGCGGGTGAAGCTGGCCCTGGCCATCGCCTACGACCCCGAGGTCGTCCTCCTCGACGAACCGACGAACGGCCTCGACCCGGTGCAGCGCGACGAGATGCTGGCCCTCATCCGCAAGGTCGGCCACGAGCTCGGCATCGACGTGATCCTGTCGTCGCACCTCCTCGAAGAGGTCGAGCGGGTGAGCGATTCCGTCGTGATCGTGAGCGACGGCGTCATCGCCCGCAGCGGTTCGCTCGACGACCTCAGGGGCGTGGCCGACGCCGAGCTCCTGGTGCGGGTCGACGGGCCCGGCGACGCCCCCGCGGTGCTGGCCGACGCCATCGCCAAGAAGGGCACGAAGGTCCGGGTCGACGGCACCACCGGCCTGGTGGTCGTCACCGTCGCCGACGACGCCGTCTACGACGTGGTGCGCGACACCATCGCCGACCTCGGCCTCGGCCTCAGACGGCTGGAACGCCGGCGGGCCACCCTCGAAGAGGTCTACCTGGAAGCCGACAGCGCCCATGTCTGACGCCCGCATCCTCGAACGGGGTTACCGCCGCTACGACGGCCCGCGCCTCGGCCACGCCCACGCGGTGCGCAGCGTGATCGCCCACACGTTGCGCCGCATCCTCGGGCTCCGGCGCCCGGCCCGCACCAAGGTCCTCCCGGTCATGTCGATCGCCTTCGCCTACCTGCCGGCGATCGTGTTCGTCGGCGTGATCGCCGTCCTCGGCCGCTTCGGCGCCAAGACCCAGGCCCGCACGTTCGTGCCCAGGTACAGCGAGTACTACGGCTTCATCGTCTCAGCCCTCGTCCTGTTCGTGGCCTTCGTGGCGCCCGAGGCGCTGTGCCCCGACCGCCGCTCCCGCGTCCTCAGCCTCTACCTGGCCTCGCCGCTCACCCGGATGACGTACCTGTTGTCGAAGGCGGCGGCGGTGTTCATCGTCCTGCTGGCCGTCACCGTCGGACCGCCGCTGCTGTTGCTGCTCGGGCTGATGAGCCAGAGCGCCGGGCCCGACGGTCCCGTGGCCGTGCTCCAGGTGCTGCTGCAGATCCTGGCCGCGGGCGTGTTCCTGGCCACGTTGTTCACCGCGCTGTCGATGGGAGTGGCCAGCCTCACCGACCGGCGGGCGGTGGCCGCGGCCGCCACCGTCTTCCTCGTCATCGGCGCCGGCGTGGTGGCGGGCACGCTGGTGTTCGCCCTGCACGGGTCCGAGGGCTTCGTCGTCATCGCCATCGTGCGGTCGGCACTCGAGCTGGTGCGCCACATCTTCGGCGACCGGGGCGAGCTGCGGGGCGTGGGGACGCCGGCGTTGATCGTGGGCAACCTGGCGTGGACGTTGGCCACCGCGGCCATCGCCGTCGTCCGCTACCGCCGACTCCAGGTGACCAGGTGACCGACTCTCCCACCATCGTGGTCGACAACGTGTCGAAATGGTTCGGCTCGGTGGTGGCGCTGTCCGACGTCTCGTGCTCGGTCGGGCCTGGCATGACGGCGTTGCTCGGCCCGAACGGGGCCGGCAAGTCGACGTTGCTGCGCGTCCTCTGCGGGTTGACGCCGCCGTCCAAAGGGGCGGTCACGATCCTCGGCCACGGTCCCCGTGACCACCTCGCCGTGGCTGCGCACGTCGGGCTCGTGCCCCAGCAGGAGGCGTTGTTCGACCCGTTGCGGGCCGTCGAGTTCGTGGCCCTGGCCGCCGAGCTCAACCGGATGCCGTCGCCGGGCCAGGCGGCGGTCGACGCGTTGGAGCTGGTCGACCTCGACCCCGACGACTCCCGCCCGGTGTCGACCTATTCGAAGGGTATGCGCCAGCGGGTGAAGGTGGCCCAGGCGTTGGTACACAACCCTTCTGTGGTGTTGCTCGACGAGCCGTTGGAGGGGCTCGACCCGCGGCAGCGCTTGCGGATGATCACGTTGTTCCGGCGGCTCGCCGACCAGGGGCGGACGGTACTGGTGTCGAGCCACATCCTCGACGAGGTCGAGCGCTTCGGTTCCCGGGTGTTGGTGATCGCCCAGGGGCGGCTGGCGGCCGAGGGCGACTTCCACGAGATCCGTGAGCTGATGGACGACCGTCCCCATCGGTTGCGGGTGGGCACTGATCTCCCCCGGGTCGTGGCCGCGGGCGTGCTGGCCTCGGGCGCGGCCACGGGCGCTTGGGTGCAGGGCGCCGACTCGATCGTGGTGGACACCGTCGACGTGGGTCTGTTCCGGCGTTCGATCGCCTCGGTGGCCCGCGATGGCGGGGCCCGGCTGACCTCGGTGGTGCCGATGGACGACGACCTCGAGAGCGTGTTCCGCTACCTGGTGGGCCGGCGGTGAGCGCCATCTTCCGCCTGGTGCTGCGGACGCAGTTCACCAAGGGGCGGGCGGCGGCGTTGGGTTCGGTGGCCATCGTGGGCGTGCTGCTGGCGGTGGCCGTGCGCCGGCTGGACTCCTTCACCCGGCCCGACCACGCCTACGACCTGGTGCAGGCGTACGGGCTCAGCCTGCTGGTGCCGCTCACGAGCCTGGTGTTCGCCGCCGCCGCGCTGGGCGACCCCGCCGAGGACGGCACCTTGGTCTACCTGTGGCGGCGGCCGTTGCCCCGATGGCAGTTGGCGTTGGCTTCGTTCGGTGCCGCCTTGTGCATCTCGGTGCCCTTCGGCGTGGTGCCCACGGCCCTGGCCGCGGCGGTCACGGGCTCGGGCCGGGGCATCGTGGTCGGGGCCGCGCTGGCTTCTTCGGTCGCGGTGGTGGCCTACAGCGGGTTGTTCCTGGCGTTGGGGCTCGTCGTGCGGCGGGCGTTGATCTGGGGCCTGGCCTACGTGTTGATCTGGGAGGGGTTCGTCGCCCGCTCCGGCACCGGGCCCGCCCGCTTGTCGGTGTTGGTGTACGCCCGTTCGTTGCTGGCTTCACGGGCCGGGCACAAGGCGCCAGCGTTGTCGGCCTCGATGCCGGTGTCGTTGATCGTGCCTTTGGTGGTGGGGTTGGCGGCGGTTGCCTTGACGGCGTGGCTGTTGCGGCGGCTCGACGTCCGTTAGTCGCGGTCGGGGTCGAAGACGTCGTAGTAGTTCTCGGCGCCGGCGGCTTTGACGTCGTCGAGCCAGTTGCCGTCGTAGACGTCGTTCTCGCCTTGGATGAGGTCGCTCGGCTCGCCCGGTTTGGTGGTGGCGAACGTCCAGGCTTGGCGCTTGTAGGTCCAGTTCTCGGGGTGTAGGTGGTGGGCCTGCTTGAACCATTCGATGGCGGCGTCTCGGTCACCGTTGCGCCAGAGGTGTTGGGCCAGCTCGAAGGCGGCCGCGGCTTCGGCGTGCTCGGGCGGTCGTGGTCTCGACCTGGCGATGACCTGGTCGGGGGTGAGGGCGAACCTGCTCTCGTTGCCGTGCTCGGCCCAATCCCTGATGGCGTCGACGTAGGCCTCGGGGTTGGTGCGGATCTTCTTGACTTCGTGGAGCTGGTCGCCGAGCCGCCCGAGTCCTTCTGGGACGTCCATGTCCCTGAGCGGGGACCGTTTGATGTGGGCGGCGTGGGCCGGGCGGACGAGGGTTTGGTCCTCGTCGAGCCACACGGCGTTGGGCACGTTGACGAAGCCGAGGAGCTCGTCGAGCACGTGGGCCTGGTCGATCAGGGCCGGGTGTTCCGGTTGGGCCTTCTCGATCCACGGCCTGGCCGCCTCGGCGCCGCCGGTGTCGAGGGCGACCGTGACGATCTCCACCCCTTTTGGGTGGAGCTCTGCGCGCAAGGCCTGCCACCCGGGCAGGTCGTCACGGCAGCCTCACCAACTGGCCCAGGCGACGAGCAGCACCTTCTGGCCTCTGAGTGTGGCCAGGTCGAAGGGATCGCCGTCGAGGTCGGGCAGCGTAACGCTCGGCGCCTCGGCGGTGGTGAGGGCCTTGCCGGTCACCGTCGAAGGTCCGAGGGCCCACAGGCTGTTCGCATTGTCGTGCAGCAACGGCATCCCGAGCCGTTGGGCCAACACGCCGACGTCGAGGCTCCCGTCGGCGTTGCGCACCTCGCTCGGCAAGGGCACGCACACCTCGCCGCGGCACGCCCCCTCCGGCTTGATCGCCCACCCCGTCCGGGTGGCGAACGCCCCGGCATCGACGGCCAGCGAGTCGAGGATCATCGTTGGCGGAGCCTACGCTGACTTCGAAGCGTGCCGCGGCGCAGGCACCACCGCGGCTACAGGCCGGCGCGGCGGCGGAGCAACGCGGTGACGGCCTTGCCGTCGGCCTGGCCGCCGGTGGCCTTCATCACTTGGCCGACCAACAACCCGGCGACCTTGGCGTCGCCGGACTTGAAGCGCTCGAAGGCGTCGGCGTTGGCGGCGATGACGGCGTCGACGGCGGATTCGAGGGCCGAGGCGTCCATGGCCTCGAAGCCGCGCGCTGAGGCGATGGCCGCGGGGTCGTCGCCTTCGCCGGCCAACAGCGCGGCCAGCACCTGCTTCGACTGCGTCGCCGTCAATTGGCCGCTGGTCTCCATGGCGACGAGGGCCGCGAACTGGTGGTGGTCGATGCGCTCGACGTTGGCGATGTCGGCGGCGATCTCGTTGGCGGCGCGGTTGATGGCGGTGCGGGCGTCGGCG
>JAXDPV010000273.1:0-2547 GCA_034668185.1 Actinomycetota bacterium | reverse complement strand
GTGAACCCGTCGTGAACACCTCGTTGCGCGGTGTCCTCCAAAGGAGCAGGCCATGAAGAGCTTCCCGCCTGGTCAGATCCGCAACGTCGCCCTCGTGGGCCACGGTGGAGCGGGAAAGACCAGCCTGGCCGAGGCCATGCTCTTCTGCGCCGGGGCCATCAGCCGCCAGGGGCGGGTGGAGGACGGCACCACAACCACCGACTTCGACCCGGAGGAGGTGAAGCGTGGCATCTCACTGGCGTTGTCCCTCGCCCCCTTCGAGTTCGAAGGGCACAAGATCAACCTCCTCGACGCTCCCGGCTACGCCGACTTCGTCACCGACCTCCAGGCTGCCCTCGACGTGGTCGATCTGGCCGTGATCGTGGTCAGCGCGGTGGAGGGTGTCGAGGTGCAGACGGAGGTGGCCTGGCGCCTGGCCGCGGAGCGGGGCCTGCCCCGGATGTTCTTCGTCAACAAGCTCGACCGGGAGCGGGCCAGCTTCGACCGCACCTTGGAGCAGCTCCGCGACAAGTTCGGAGCCGGCGTGGCTCCCCTCGAACTGCCCATCGGCGAGGAGGCGGGCTTCCGGGGCATCGCCGACCTGCTCACCGACAGCGCCGTGTTCTACGAGGGCGGCAAGGCCGTCAAGGGGGAGATCCCCGACGAGATGACGGAGCGGGAGCACGAGGTGCGCGACAACCTGGTCGAGGGCATCGTGGTGGCCGACGACGACCTCACCGAGCGCTACCTGGAAGGCGAGGACATCTCCGCCGCCGAGCTGGAGAAGGCCCTGGCCCAGGGGGTGGCGGCGGCCACCGTCTTCCCCGTCACCTGCGGGTCGGCCACCAAGGTCATCGGCATCGACCGGCTGGCGCAGCTCATCTGCGAGGTCGGCCCGTCACCCCTCGACCGGCCGCCGGTGCTGGTGGAGGCGGGCGACGGCACCGCCGAGGTCACCCCCGACCCCGCCGGCCAGCCCCTCGCCCTCGTCTACCGCACCATCGCCGACCCCTACGTGGGCAAGGTGTCGTTCCTCAAGGTGCTGTCGGGCACCATCCGCCCCGACGCCGTGCTCACCAACCCCCGCACCCACAGCGACGAGCGCCTCCACGGCCTGTTCACCATGCGGGGAAAGGAGCAGGTGCAGATCGACTACCTGCCCGCGGGCGACCTGGGCGCGGTGTCGAAGCTGTCCGACACGTCCACCGGCGACACCCTGGCGCCCAAGGGCACCCCCGTCACCGTGCCCGCGCCGCAGCCGCCCGTCCCCGTGCTGTCGGTAGCCATCCTGCCCAAGTCCAAGGGCGACGAGGACAAGCTCATGACCGGCCTCCACCGCCTGCAGGACGAGGACCGGGCCCTCTTCATCCGCCGCGACGACGAGACCCACCAGACGATCCTGTCGGGGATGGGCGAGACCCACCTGTCCATCGTCACCGAGCGCCTGGCCCGCAAGTTCGGGGTGGAGGTGCAGACGGAGGACGTGAAGGTCGCCTACCGGGAGACGATCACCGGGTCGGCCGACGCCGAGGGGAAGTACAAGAAGCAGACCGGCGGCCACGGACAGTTCGGGGTCGCGTTCCTGAAGGTGGAGCCTCTGCCCCGGGGCGGCGGCTTCGAGTTCGTCGACAAGATCGTGGGCGGCGCCATCCCCCGCCAGTTCATCCCCGCGGTGGAGAAGGGCGTGGCCGAGACCATGGTCACCGCCGGCGTGTTCGGCTACCCGGTGGTTGACGTGCGGGTCACCGTCTTCGACGGGAAGTACCACCCCGTCGACTCGTCCGAGATGAGCTTCCGGATGGCCGGATCGCTCGGGTTCAAGGAGGCCATGGCCAAGGCCGGACCGGTGCTGCTCGAGCCCATCTCCTTGGTGGAGGTCACTGTCCCCACCCAGTACCAGGGCGACGTCATGGGCGACCTCAACTCCCGGCGGGGACGGGTGCAGGGCACGGAGGCGGTCGGCAACGGCGAGCAGACCATCACCGCCCAGGTTCCGACGTCGGAGGTCCTGCGCTACGCCATCGACCTTCGCTCCATCACCGGCGGTCGGGGACGGTTCACCGTCGCCCACGACCACTACGACCCCCTGCCCGCCCACCTGGTCGACAAGGTGGTCAAGCCCGGGTGAGCGACTTTCCTCCCTGTGAGGAGTGCGGGTTCGTCTACTCCGACCTGGCCGGGGCCGACGCGCCCGCCGCCATCCGGGCCTTCGGCCGGCGCTACCGGGCACCCCTCACCCGCTTCCTACCGGGGGAGGACGGCGACGCCCTGGTCCGCCGGCGGCCGGCGCCCGAGACGTGGTCGGCCCTGGAGTACGCGGCCCACGTCCGCGACGTGTTCTTCAACTACGACCGCTGGGTGCAGCAGATCCTGGCCGAGGACCGACCCGAGCTGGAAGGGCCCGGTCCCGAAGCGCTGGCCGTCGAGCGGAAGTACAACGACGACGACCCGGTGGCGGTGGTCGACGCCCTCGCCGCCAACGCCGAGGCGCTGGCCGTCACCTTCGAGAACATCCCCTCCGACGGCTGGGACCGGGTCGGCGTCCGTTGGGGTCACGAGGAGCGCAGC
>JAXDPV010000272.1:0-35261 GCA_034668185.1 Actinomycetota bacterium | reverse complement strand
GGGCGAGGAAGCCGAACTCCTTGGGCGTGAGCTCGACCTCGCGGCCGTCGACGGTGACGGCGTGGTGGGCCAGGTCGACGAGGAGGTCGCCGACGCGGAGGACGGGCTCGTCGTCCTCGTCCTGGTCGCGCCGGCGATGCCTGAGCGCGACCCGGACCCGGGCGAGGAGCTCGGGCATCGAGAACGGCTTGGTGACGTAGTCGTCGGCCCCCTCGTCGAGGGCCAGCACCTTGCGGTGGTCGGAACCTTCGGCCGACAACACGACGATCGGCACCTCCGACCACTCGCGGATGCGGCGGCACACCTCGACGCCGTCGATGTCGGGGAGGCCGAGATCGAGGACGATCACGTCGGGCCCGGCCATCACCGTGCGGTCGAGGGCCTCCTGCCCGGTGGCGGCGACGATCACCCGGTAGCCACGTGCCTTCAGCCCGGCGTTGAGTATCCGTTGGATGGCGGGCTCGTCGTCGACCACGAGCACGAGCTCGTCGTCAGCCACGGACGTGCTTCCGCTTGGGGACGGTGAAGGCGAAGGTGGCCCCGCCGGCGGGCGTGGGGTCGACGCGGATGCGGCCGCCGTGGGCCTCGACGATGGCCTTGCAGATGGCCAGGCCGATGCCGCTCGACCGGCTGCCCTCGCCCCGCTGGAAGGCGTGGAAGATGCGTTCGCGCTCGTGGTCGGCCACGCCGTTGCCCTCGTCGGCCACCCGCACCTCGACCATCCCGTCGGTGCGCTCGGCCGCGCTGATCGTGAGGGCCGAGCGGGGCGGCGCGTGGCGGGCGGCGTTCTCGAGGAGGTTGGTGATCACCTGGTCGAGCTGGGTGTAGTCGCCGTCGACCAGTGGGAGGTGGTCGGGGATGTCGACGACCAGCCGCACCTGGGAGAAGAGGCGGGCCAGGCGGCGGACCCGATCCTCGACCAACTCGTCGAGGGCGACGGCCTGGCGCTCCGGCTTCAAGGCGCCGGCCTCGATGCGGCTGAGGGAGAGCAGGTTGGCGACCAAGCGGTCGAGGCGCTCGGCTTCGTCGCCCACCAGGTCGAGAAGCTCGCGTTGGGTGGCCCGGTCGTAGTCGGCGCCGGCCTGGAGGTCGGAGGTCACCGCCCTGATGGTGGCCAACGGCGTGCGCAGGTCGTGGCTCACCGAGCGCAGCAGCGCCGAGCGCTGCTCGTCCATCTGCTCGAGGAGCTCGACCCGGTGGGCCTCGGCCGCCAGCCGGGCCCGGTCCTCCGACACCTCGGCCAGGCGGGCGTTGACCTCCTGGAGCTCGCCCGCCCGCTGCTCGGCCGACCGCCGGCGGTCGGCCTCGATCGCGGCCAGGGCGCCGATGGCCAGGGCGATGACGAAGAAGGCGACCAGGGCGATGGCGTCGGATACCACCGCCACCCTGGGGTTGCCGTAGGGCCTGATGAAGGCCAGGTTCAGGGCGGCGGTGGCCACCACGCCGGTGGCCACGGCCGACGCCGTCCCGCCGAGGACGCCGGCCACCACCACCGGCACGACCAGCACCAGGGCGGGGGCGGCCTCGCTCACCGACCCACGGAACGGGAGGAAGGCGACCACCGCCACGCCGACCAGGCCCGCGCCCACCAGACCCCCGGTCAGGCGGGGGCGTCGGGGTTGCACTTTTGGGGGGCCAAAAACTATGTTGCCCGCCGGCAAACCATGGACCTCACCCTCTCGAAGTCCGAGCGCGAGACGCTGAAGGCAATCTACCGGCTGACGGTTTCGTCGCGGGGCCCCGGCGACCCCGAGGCCCACACCGGCGACCTGGCCGACGCCCTCGGCGTGAGCCCGGGGACGGTCACGGCCACGGTCAAGCGCCTGGCCGACCGTGGCTTCGCCGACCACCGGCCCTACAAGGGCGTGATCCTCACGCCCGTGGGCCGGGGCGCGGCCGTGGACGCCATCCGCCGCCACCGCATCGTCGAGCGCTTCCTCTCCGACATGCTCGGCTACCCGTGGAACGAGGCCGACCGGCTGGCCGGCTCGTTCGAGCACGAGCTGCCCCAGGAGGTCGAGGACCGGCTGTTCGTGGCCCTCGACCGCCCGGCCACGTGCCCCCACGGGTTCCCGATCCCCGCCCCCGAGGTCGCCGACATCCAGGAGCTGCCGCCCCTGTACGCCTTGGAGCCCGGCGACGTCGCCGAGGTGGCGGTGCCGGGGTCGACCGACCCCGACGTCGTCGCCTTCCTCGACACCCTCGGCCTGCGCCCCGGCGTCCGGGTCGAGGTCAGGGAGAAGCACCCGTTCGACGGCCCCCTCGTCCTCAGGGTCGAGGGCCGCGACCGCACCGTGGGCGAGAAGGTCGCCCGCCAGATCTACGTCCGCAAAGAAGTGAAGAGAAAGGAATCCGCATGAACCTGCTGCTCGCCTCCGAAGGGGGGTACCAGGAGTTCGTCCTCAAGGGGGGCGAGTTCGCCATCCTCGGTTTCGCCGGGGCCTCGGCCCTCGTCGCCCTGGCCGTCGGCTTCATCCTGATGCGCGGCGTGCTGGCCGAAGACCAGGGCACGCCCAAGATGATCGAGATCGCCACCGCGATCCAGGAAGGCGCGCTCGCGTACCTCCGCCGCCAGTTCAAGACGGTGGCCGTCATCCTCGTACCCCTGGCCGTCGTCGTCTTCCTGACGTCGACGGCCGTGTCCAAGCCCGACGGCACCGTCGCCCTGACGTTCTTCATGTCGGGCCTCAGCCGCACGCTGGCGTTCGTCGTCGGCTGCTTCATGTCGGGCCTCACCGGCTTCATCGGCATGGGTCTGGCCGTGCGGGGCAACGTCCGCACCGCGGCCGCGGCCCGCACCGGCTCGCTGCCGGCGGCCCTCAAGGTCGCCTTCCGCACCGGCGGCGTGGCCGGCATGTTCACCGTCGGCCTCGGCCTGCTCGGCGCCACCGTGATCATCTTCATCTTCCAGAACACGTCGTCGGCGATCCTCGTCGGCTTCGGGTTCGGCGGCTCGCTGCTCGCCCTGTTCCTGCGGGTGGGCGGCGGCATCTTCACCAAGGCGGCCGACGTCGGCGCCGACCTGGTGGGCAAGGTCGAAGCCGGCATCCCCGAGGACGACCCCCGCAACCCGGCGACCATCGCCGACAACGTGGGTGACAACGTCGGCGACTGCGCCGGCATGGCCGCCGACCTCTTCGAGTCGTACGAGGTCACGTTGGTCGCATCGATCATCCTCGGCGTGCCCGCCTTCGCCGCCATCGGCGCCAACCCGGCGCTCGGGCTGGTGTTCCCGCTGGCCGCCCGGGCCATCGGCGTCGTCGCCTCGATCGCCGGCGTCTACGCCGTGCGGGCCAAGGAGGGCGAGACCAACGCCTTGAAGCCGATCAACCGTGGCTTCCTGACCGCCGGCATCATCACCGTCATCGGCACCCTGGCCCTGGCTCTGGGCTACGTCGGCAACGACGCCAAGGGCCTTTCTGGCGTGGGGTGGCGCTGCTTCGGCGCCGTCGTCGTCGGCTTGGTCCTGGCCCAGGCGGTGAGCCGCCTGACCGAGTACTTCACCGGCACCGAGTACGGCCCCGTGCGGGAGATCGCCGAGGCCGCCCGCACCGGGCCCGCGACCACCGTGCTGGCCGGTACCGCCTCCGGCCTCGAGTCGTCGGTGTACGCCATCATCGCCATCGCCGTTTCCCTCGGTGTTTCGCTGGCCCTGGGCGGCGGCAACCTGCAGTTCTCGCTCTACCTCGTCGCCCTGACCGGCATGGGCATGTTGGCCACCACCGGCGTCATCGTCTCGGAGGACACGTTCGGCCCGGTGTCGGACAACGCCGCCGGGATCGCCGAGATGTCGGGCGAGTTCACCGGCGAGCCCGCCCGGATCATGGTCAGCCTCGACGCCGTGGGCAACACCACCAAGGCCGTCACCAAGGGCTTCGCCATCGGCTCGGCCGTCATCGCCGCGGTGGCGTTGTTCGCCTCGTTCATCGAGACCGCGGCCAACGAGACCCTGCCGTTGGATGCGATCAACGCGGCCAAGGGCACCGCCCGTGGTGTGTTCGACCTCATCCCGATCAACGTCGCCGATCCGAAGGTCTTCATCGGCCTGCTGATCGGTGGCGCGGTGCCATTCCTCTTCTCGGCCCTGGCCATCCGTGCCGTCGGCCGTACCGCCGGCGTCGTGGTGCAGGAGGTGCGCCGCCAGTTCGCCGACGGCCTCATCATGAAGGGCGAGAAGCGACCCGACTACGGGCCCGTCATCGACATCTGCACCGCGGCGTCGTTGCGGGAGCTGGCCACGCCGGCCCTGCTCGCGGTGTTGACGCCGGTGATCATCGGCTTCGGCATCAACTTCCTGGCCCTCGGGGCCTTCCTGGCCGCGGTGATCCTCGTCGGTCAGCTCATGGCCAACTACCTGTCGAACTCGGGTGGTGCCTGGGACAACGCCAAGAAGTACATCGAGGACGGCCACGAGGGCGGCAAGGGCTCCGAGGCCCACAAGGCGGCCGTCATCGGCGACACCGTCGGTGACCCGTTCAAGGACACCGCCGGGCCCGCACTCAACCCGCTGATCAAGGTGATGAACCTGGTGTCGCTGCTGGTGCTGCCGGCGGTCATCAACCTCCGTGACAACGACGGCGCCCGCTTCACCATCGCCGGCGTCGCCCTGGTCATACTCATCGGCGCAGTCGCGTTCTCCAAGCGCAAGTCGGCCGGCGTCGGCGGCGGTGCCGTCGGCGAGTCCGCGGCCGCCTCCCGCTTCGACGGCGAGCTCGAGGAGGAAGAAGGGGTGTCGAGCGACGACGCTCCGTTGCAGCTCGCGCTCAAGGCCATCGACCGTTGGATCTTCGACCTCACCGACGAAGAAGCCGACCTGCGCAAGCAGTTGCGGTCGGCCAAGCGGAAGCTGAAGACCCCCGCCTAGCTGTTGGTGTCAGGGCCCGCCGTCGTCGCGCTTTCGTTCAGCGGCGGCGGCGGGCCCGCAACATCTCGACGGCGATCGGCAACAGCGACAGGGCCACGATCCCCAAGATGGCGAGCTCGAGGTTGTGGCGGACCCAGGAGACCTCGCCGAGGAAGTAGCCGAGGGTGGTGACCCCGCAGGCCCACAGGAACCCGCCCAACACGTTGAAGGTCAGGAACGTCCGGTACGGCATCGAGCCCGCGCCGGCCACGATCGGGGCGAAGGTGCGCACCACCGGCACGAATCGGGCCAGCACGATCGTCTTGGACCCGTACCGGTCAAAATATCCCTGGGCCTTCTCCAGGTGTTCCTGTTTGAAGAACCGGGAGTCGGGGCGGCGGAAGAGCGCAGGCCCGACCCGGTTGCCGAAGGCGTAGCCCACCTGGTCGCCGGCGACGGCGGCTACGAAGCAGCCCACCAGCACCACGGCCAGGTTCAGTTTGCCCTGCGAGGCCAGCAATCCGGCGGTGAACAGCAGGGAGTCGCCAGGGAGGAAGAACCCGAACAGGAGCCCGGATTCGGCGAACACGATGGCCAGCAGGCCGATCGTGCCGAAGGTCGCCAGCACCTTGTTGGGGTCCAGGAATTCGAGCAGCGCGACCACGGAGAACGGCACGGCGGGGGACCATAGCGGGCGCCCGCCGGTTGACAGGAAGCGCCCCCGCCGCCCAAGTTGGAAAAAGAGATGCCCAAATCCCTCGTCATCGTCGAGTCCCCGGCCAAGGCCAGGACCATCGCCAGCTTCCTCGGAGACGACTTCGTCGTGAAGTCGTCGATGGGCCATGTCCGTGACCTCGAAACCTCCGGCCTCAGCATCGACGTCGACGACGGCTTCAAGCCGACCTACGTCGTGTCGCCGTCCAAGAAAGAAGTCGTCAGGGAGCTGAAGGCTGCCCTCAAGGGCGTCGACGAGCTCTATCTCGCCACCGACGAGGATCGCGAGGGCGAGGCCATCTCGTGGCACCTGCTCGCCGTCCTCGACCCCCAGGTGCCGGTCAAGCGGATGGTGTTCCACGAGATCACCAGGCCGGCCATCGAGGCGGCCGTGGCCAACTGGCGGGAGCTGCACACCGGCCTGGTCGACGCCCAGGAGACCCGCCGCATCGTCGACCGCCTCTTCGGCTACCCGGTCTCGGAGGTCCTGTGGCGCAAGGTCAACCGGGGCCTGTCGGCCGGCCGGGTGCAGAGCGTGGCCACCAGGCTCGTCGTCGAGCGGGAGCGCGAACGCATCCGCTTCGTGGCCGCCGGCTACTGGGACCTGGCCGCCACCTTCGCCACCGATCCGTCCTTTGGCGCCACCCTGGTCGAGGTCGACGGCGCCCGGGTCGCGACGGGCAAGGACTTCGACGACACCGGCGAGCTGACGCGTGAGGGCGTGGTCGTGCTCGACGACGCCGGGGCCCACGGCCTGGCCGGCCGCCTCGGCGAGAGCCGCTTCGAGGTCCGCAAGGTCGAGGAGAAGCCCTACCGCTCGTCGCCGAAGCCGCCCTTCATGACCTCGACGTTGCAACAGGAGGGCGGCCGCAAGCTGCGCCTCACGGCCCGCGACGTCATGCGGGTGGCCCAGGGCCTGTACGAGCGGGGCTACATCACCTACATGCGGACCGACTCGGTCGCGCTGTCCGACACCGCGCTCAACGCCGCCCGCTCGACGATCTCGACTCGATACGGCGAGGACTACCTCCCGGCCTCGCCCCGCACGTATGCGAGCAAGGTCAAGAACGCCCAGGAGGCCCACGAGGCCATCCGCCCGTCGGGCGAGCAGTGGCGCACGCCCGAGGAATTGCGGGGCGAGCTGTCGGGCCGCGACCTCGACCTGTACGAGTTGGTGTGGAAGCGCACCGTCGCCTCGCAGATGGCCGACGCCGCCGGCCGCAGCGTCAGCGTGCGCATCGGCGCGACCTCGTCGTCGGGAGAGGACACCGTCTTCTCGGCCAGCGGGCGCACGATCACCTTCCCCGGTTACCTGCGGGCCTACGTCGAGGGCTCGGACGACCCCGACGCCGAGCTCGACGACCGCGAGTCGATCCTGCCGCCGCTGGCCGAGGGCGACGTGGTGCCGTTGGGCTCGTTGGCCGCCGACGGCCACTCGACCAACCCGCCGCCCCGCTACACCGAGGCCTCGTTGGTGAAGCGCATGGAGGAGCTGGGCGTGGGCCGGCCCTCGACCTATGCGTCGGTGATCGGCACGATCCAGGAGCGCGACTACGTCCGCAAGCGCGGCACCGCGCTGGTGCCGACGTGGACGGCCTTCGCCGTGACCGGGCTGCTCGAGCGCCACTTCGCCTCGCTCGTCGACTACGCCTTCACCGCCCGCATGGAGGACGACCTCGACCGCATCGCCGACCACCAGCAGGAGCGGGGGCCTTGGCTCCACGACTTCTGGTTCGGCAACGGCTCGCCGGGGTTGCACCAACTCACCACCGACGGGCTGGCCGAGATCGACCCGGTCGAGATCAACAGCATCCCGGTGGGCAACGGCATCGTCCTGCGGGTCGGCAAGTACGGTCCCTATTTGCAGCGGGGCGAGGAGCGGGCGTCGGTGCCGGAAGACCTGGCGCCCGACGAGCTCACCGTCGAGAAGGCCGAGGAGATCCTGGCCGCACCCAGCGGCGATCGCGAGCTCGGCGTCGACGCCGAGACCGGCTTGACGGTGTACGCCAAGGCCGGTCGTTACGGACCCTATGTGCAACTCGGCGAGGTCGATCCCGACGCCGGGCCCAAGGCGCCCAAGCCGAAGACGGCGTCGCTGCTGTCGACGATGTCGCTCGACACGGTGACCGTGGACGACGCCTTGCGCCTGCTGACGTTGCCCCGTGCCGTCGGTGTCGACCCGGCCGACGGCGCCGAGATCACCGCCCAGAACGGCCGCTACGGCCCGTACCTGAAGAAGGGCACCGACAGCCGTTCGCTCGAGAACGAAGAGCAGATGTTTACGGTGACGCTCGACGAGGCGTTGGCCGTCTTCGCCCAACCCAAGCTGCGCCGTGGCCAGCGGGCCGCGGCCGCACCTCCGCTGAAGGAGCTGGGCGCCGACCCCGTGAGCGGCCAGCCGATGGTCGTCAAGGACGGCCGCTTCGGCCCCTACGTGACCGACGGCGAGACCAATGCTTCGCTGCGCACCGGCGACTCGGTCGAGACCATCACCGACGAGCGGGCGTCCGAGCTGCTGCAGCTCCGTCGGGAGGCGGCGCCGGCCAAGAAGCGGGCCAAGAAGGCGGCGCCCAAGAAGAAGGCGGCGCCCAAGAAGGCCGCGGCCAAGAAGAAGGCGGCACCCAAGAAGAAAGCGCCGCCGGCATGACACCGTGCGCGAAGTCGGTGGGCCGAGCCCGTAGCCTGACCGGGTAGTGGCTGAGGCGTTCTTGTCCGACGACGACGACGACAACGACGAGCCCACCCTCCCCTCGTTGAACCGGGACGGCGAGGTGGTGGCCGTCCCGCTCGAGGGGTTCAACACGGCCCGGCTGTTCGGCTCGCCGTCGTTCTTCCGGTTGTGGTTGGCCCAGGTGGCGTCGTCGTTGGGCGACTGGATCGGGTTCGTGGCCATCACCGCGCTGGCGGCTCGGATCGCCGGCGGCGGCTCGCCCGAGGCCGCGGTGGGCGTGGTGCTGTCGGCCCGCTTGATCCCCGGGTTCTTCTTCGCCCCGGTGGCGGGCGTGCTCCTCGACCGGTGGAACCGCAAGAAGGTGATGGTGGTGTGCGACATCGGGCGGGGCTTGGTGCTGGCCACGCTGCCGTGGGTCCACACCATCTTCGGTCTGGTGCTGGCGTCGCTGCTGCTCGAGATCCTGACCTTGCTGTGGTCGCCGGCCAAGGAGGCGTCGGTGCCCCGCCTGGTGCCGACCCATTACCTGGCCACGGCCAACTCGCTGTCTCTGGTGGCGGCCTACGGGACGTTCCCGGTGGCGTCCGCGGTCTTCGCCCTTCTGGCCGGGGTGGCCAAGTTCCTCGGCGGCTACCACGCGCTGGCCGGTCTTCGAGTGGACCAGGAGTTCCTGGCGATCTACGTCGACGTGGTGACGTTCTTCGTGTCGGCGTCGTTGATCTCGACGTTGGTGCTCCCGCCCGGCCGGGTGCGGGCCCGTGCTCCGAGCGACCAGGGCATCGACTTCGGCGGCGCGGTCCGCGACCTGCGGGAGGGGTTCCGTGCCATCCGGGAGAGCCGGTTGGTGCGTTCGGTGATGCTGGCCATCGCCACCGGCTTGATCGGCGGCGGGATGCTGGTGCCCCTCGGGCCCCGGTTCGCCAAGGAGACCTTGCACGGTGGGACCGGCGCCTACGGCTTGTTGCTGACGGCGCTGGGGACGGGGCTGGCCGTCGGGATCGTGACGTTGTCGATCGTGCAGCGCCGCATCCCGCACCAGAAGGTGTTCGTGGCGTCGGTGTTCGGCGCGGGCATCTCGATCATCGGTGGCGCGTCGATGTCGAACCTGCAGTTGGCGTTGGCCTTCGTTGCTTTGCTCGGCGTGTTCGCCGGGGCCGTCTACGTGTTGGGGTTCACGTTGTTGCAGTCGGGGGTCGAGGACGAGCTGCGGGGCCGGATCTTCGCTTCGCTCTACACCTTGGTGCGGTTCTGCCTGTTGCTGGCCTTTGCCATCGCGCCGTTCCTGTCGTCGTTGCTCGAAGGGTTGCCGGTGGCGATACCGGGGACGCGGCTGACGTTGTGGCTCGGGGGCGGGATCATCCTGCTGGCCGGGGCGCTGGCCCTGGTCTCGGTGCGCGAGCCCGAACCGGCTTGACCGTGGCCCGCTGGATCGCCTTCGAGGGCGGCGAGGCTTCCGGCAAGTCGACGCAGGCCGGGTTGCTGGCCGCCCGTTTGCCCGACGCGGTGTTGACCCGCGAGCCGGGCGGGACGGTGGTGGGCGAGCGGGTGCGTTCGTTGTTGCTCGATCCTTCCGTCGCCGGGCTCGACCACCGGGCGGAGGCCTTGTTGATGGCCGCCGACCGGGCCCAGCACGTGGCCGAGGTCGTCCGTCCTGCGTTGTCGGATGGGCGTTCGGTGGTGAGCGACCGTTCCGCCTATTCGTCGTTGGCCTACCAGGGGTACGGGCGGGGGTTGGGCGTCGAGGCCGTGTTCGCGTTGTGCGACTGGGCCACGTCAGGGTTGTGGCCCGACCTTGCCATCCTGTTGGACGTGTCTTCTTCCGAGCGGTCGTCGCGGGTGGCCGGGGTTGCGCCCGATCGTCTCGAGTCGGCGGGCGACGACTTTCACGCGTTGGTGGACTCGGGGTTCGCGGCGTTGGTCGCGGCCGAGCCTTCACGGTGGTTGGTGGTCGACGGCTCTGGGCCGGTCGACGAGGTGGCGGCTCGGGTGAACGACGCCTTCGACGCCTGGGTGTTGGCTGCCGATGGCTGACCTGTACGCGTCGGTGGTGGGCCAGCCGGTGGCGGTCAAGAACCTGCGGGCCTCGGCCCGGCGGCCGGTCCATGCGTACTTGTTCGTGGGCGCGGCCGACACCGGCACCCGGTCGGCGGCGTTGGCCTTCGCCGCCGACGTGTTGTGCCCGTCCGGTGGGTGCGGCGAGTGCGTGTCGTGCCGGCAGGCTCTGGCCGAGCGTCACCCCGACGTGATGGTGGTCGAACGTGTCGGCGCGTCGATCCGGGCCGGCGAGATCGACGAGGTCATCCGCCTGGCCGTTCGCCCGCCTTCCCAGGGCGCGCACAAGGTGATCGTCCTGGTGGACTTCCACCTGGTCGACCAGCAGTATCCCCGGTTGCTGAAGACGTTGGAGGAGCCGCCGGCCTCGACGGTGTTCGTCGTGCTGGCCGAGCAGGTGCCGCCCGAGTTGGTCACGATCGCTTCGCGTTGCGTTCAGGTCGAGTTCGGGGCGCTGGCGGCGGATGTCGTGGCCTCGGCATTGGAGGCCGAGGGCGTGGATGCGGCCGTGGCCGCCGAGGTGGCCGCGGCCTCGGGCGGCCGCATCGAACGGGCTCGCCTCCTCGCCGCCGACCCGGGCTTCGCCGCTCGCCAGGCGGCGTGGCGCTCGGTGCCGGCCCGCCTCGACGGCACCGGCGCTTCGATCGCCGCGCTGGCCGACGAGCTGTTGTCTTCGGTCGAGTCGGTGCTCTCGCCGTTGCGAGAACGCCAGGCCGCCGAGGTCGTCGAGGTCGACCAGCGCATCGCCCTCTACGGCGAGCGCGGCTCCGGCCGCAAGGAGCTCGAGGAGCGCCACAAGCGTGAGCAACGCCGTCTCCGGGCCGACGAGCTCCGCTTCGGCATGGCCTCGCTCGCGTCCGTCTACCGCGACGCGTTGGTTGCGCCCTCCCACCTCATCGCCCGCCCCGGCGCCGTCACCGCCATCCGTGCCCTCGACAAGGCCGGCGAGGCTCTCGTCCGCAACCCCAACGAGACGCTGCTGTTGCAAGGCCTGCTGGCCACGTTGACCACCGCCTCGGGCCAGTAGCCGGCCGCGGCCGTTGGGGGCCCCGCGTCCGTCCCGCGTCCGTTGGTCCATTGGCCACTTTTGGCGACCAATTCCGCCCGACAGGCCACTTTTGGCGACCAAAAGTGACCAACAAGCGCGGGGCAAGGGCGGACTGGCAGCCAGCAAGGCGGGGTCAAGGCCGGCCCGAAGGGCCGTCCCGAAGGGACGCGCAGCGGCCTTGACGCCGCCGTAGCCAAGCCGGCGCCGCGGCCCCGACCCTTGACGAAGCCCGCCCGCCCCGGGCGGGCTTGCCCACCAACAACCCCCGCCAGGACCCCCGAGACCCTGCGCTACCCTGACCGCTCGCCGGCCCGAGTAGCTCAGACGGCAGAGCAACGCACTCGTAATGCGTAGGTCAAGGGTTCGATTCCCTTCTCGGGCTCACAAACGGCCAGGTCCAGCGCCCAGGGCCACCGGCCAGGCGTCGGCAGAGGGCGCCGATCTAACGCTCGTCTAACGGGGGGTCCGGATAGTGCGTTGGCGGCCGCTCTCGAAGCGGACTTCAGAGGAACAGGCACAGGAGTACGACGCCCTCCACGATGGCGTGCCGCCGTGGCTTGGGGTTGCGGTCGCCAGGTGGGTCATGGAGTCGCTCAGGGATGTTCCATACGGATCCTCCACCGTCGACGAACTCCACTTGTTGGAGCAGATGTTGTGGATGCCGCTCGACTGGAGGTACGACGAGTCGTCGGCGACGGAGACGTTGTTGAACGAGATCCAGAGGGATGGCGAACGAGCGCTCGATGTCGTAGATGCGGTCTTGGCGGTGACGCACGGCTTTCCGGGCAGTTACACAAGGCGCCGAGAACTTGAGGGAACGCTGTCCATCGGCGGTTCAGCGTGGCGTGTGGTTGACGAAGGCGATGACGTCCTCGGCCGGCTTGAGCGGCGGGTGGAGGAGTCCGCCGAGGCGGCAGCACGATCGGAAATGAGCAAGGGCGGCAACCCGAGTTACCACCTGCGGGAGAGTTGGAGCCGTGTGTACGGACGGAACCAGGATCCAGGGGGCGCCTACCGAGAGGCCGTCCGTGCTGTGGAGGCGGCGGCCAAGCCGGTGGTGAGCCCGAACGACCGAGTTGCGACGCTGGGCAAGATGATCCAGGCCATGCGGGACAAGCCCGAGAAGTGGGAGTTCGACCTAGGGAAGGTTGAGGCGCTCACGGAGTTGATGGCTCAGCTGTGGACGGCTCAACTCGACAGGCACGGAACGGACGATGAGACGCATCCCCTGTCGGTATCTGCCGCCGAGGCTGAGGCCGCCGTCCATGTGGCCGCCAGCGTGGTCCACCTGTTCCGCAACGGCCACGTCCGCCCCGTCTAGGGGCGCCCCTAACGGCACTTCGGGCCGGTGCCCCCGGCCTACGGAATCCAGGCGCCAGGCGACGCCCGGAGGCACTCGGCGTCGCAGAACGAGTGCTTCCCCGCTGGTGGATTCTCCACGCAACCGTTGTCGCAGAACGGATGGGTCGAGGAAGGCGAATGCGGCGGCTCGGGTGGCAACGTCGGTGGAACAGCCGTTGTGGACGCCGACGCAGCGGGAGGGTGTGTGGTCGTCGGCGCTACCTCGGGCGGCTCGTGGACAACGGACCTAGCACTTTGGATCCGACTCGGTCGCCGGGCCGAACACACCAGCGTCGGTTGCCTGGACGAAGACCCTCGAGTGACGTCACCCCTGGGTTGGACCGCCGACGCTGAACGTCAGAGAGATGACACGGACGCAGAGACGAAGCGTGACTCGCAAGAGATAGGACCCCCCGAGCGTTGCTCGGGGTCCTATCGCGTGCGCTGCGTTTCAGCCGATAACTTCGCCTGATCGGGTGGCCAACGAAGTGCGAAGACGCGGGTCGGCTCCGCGCTTACGGCTTGAGACCATGCGGAGGTAGCGTTCGACTCCTTTCTCGGGCTCGAGGAGCTCTCGTTGGATCAGCGGCGATTTCGTGTTCGTGGGTGGTGGGGCGTGTCGAAGCTCTACGGCGTCCTGAGCGCGTCGTCCGGTCGAATCTCGTTTCGGCCTGGCGCGGTGACCCGCAGGTCGTTCCGTCTCTCAGGCGACCTCGTGCACACGGGCACGCAGGTGGTCGCGGTGTCGCATCCGTTCGGGAGCTTGACGATCGGACTTCGCGCCGACGATGCACAGTCAACGCTCATCCTCCGGCCAGTGTTCGGGAGAGCTTGGCCGTTGCGCTACATCAACGTGCGCCTCCTCCCTTGGCAGCGCGAACGAGCGATGCAGGCGATAGCCGAGGCCGGTTTCGTTGTGAGCAGCCGGCGACGCTGGCTGCCGCGTCCAGTTATCCGGCCGCTGCGGTGACGAGAGCGTCGAGCCGGACGAAGGTGAGGTCGTAGGAACCGTCGGGCCGCTGCAGCTCGTCGATGCGGGACTCGGCGAGGGCGCGGAAGGCGGGGCGGTCGGCGAGGGCCAGCGAGGGCTCGTAGGCGTGGAGGCATTGGCTGCGGAGCCAGCCGAGCAACGAGTCACGGTCGAAACGCCGGCGTTGGGCGACGGTGCGGACGAAGGCGGCGTCGTCGGCGACCGAGTAGCCCGAAGACAACAACAGGTCGAGCCACCAGCCGGGGTCGCGAAAGTTCCAGGGGACACCGACAGCGCGGCCGAAGGAAGAGCCGACGTCGTCGAGGAAGGCGACGATCTCGGGGACGTTGCCCCCGCCCCCGCATTCGATGCGTAACACGCCGCCAGGTCGCAAGAGCGAGAACGCCTGCACCAACACGGAGGCCAAGTCCTCCGAGCTCAGCCAATGGAGCACGGCCCGGCTGTAGATCACGTCGAACGGTCCCTCGATGGCAGACGCAACCGACTGCGCCGGGGCGACCACGAACGACTGGTTCGCACGAGCGCAAGACCGGGCGACCTCGATCATCGTCGGCTCGGCGTCGAGCCCGACGACCTCACCAGCAGGACTGACCAGATCGGCCACCAAACACGTCAGGTCGCCGACGCCACAACCCAGGTCCAACACCCGGTCGCCGGCGGCAACGCCCAAGGTCGACAAGAAGCCGGCATCGAAGGCCCGATGATGAGCAGTGTTGGCGGCATAAGCCGTCCCGTCCCACATGGGGCCAAGATAGACAGGTGCGAGTCGAGATCGGCCCCGTGGATGCAAACGCCGCCGAAGCGTGGACGGACCACATGCTCGGCAACCTGGCGGCCATTCGGTTACAGCTCGAGAAGCTGCCGTTCAAACTGCCCGAAGAGATCGTCGACGAGCTGGGCGAGCTCCTGCGCCAATGGAACGACCGGGCCGTGGAGGCGATCGAGGCCAAGACCGAGTTCCGCTGGGAGCAGGAGTTCGAGGAGGCCGACGTCCACCGCCTCGTCCAATACTGGGCCAACCTCGACTCGCTGACCGAGGAGCAGGTCGAGCGGTTCGGCATCCAGTGGTCGCCCCTGGCATCGAGGCCGTTCTTCGATGCGCTGGCGGCCGGCGTGGCCGCCGCCCTGGGGCACGACCCCTACGCCGACCTCCTGGTCGAGCACGGCGAAGCCCGGCGGGGACACAAGCACAACCAAGGGTAGGGTCCGTCCCATGGCGTCAGAACCGGTGCAGGCCGCAGCCCCCGCCGGCCAAGGCAACGACGAGCAGCGCCAGGCGCAGTTCACCGAGCAGGCCATGGAGTTCATGCCGAGCCTCTACTCCGCGGCCCTGCGGATGACCCGCAACCCGGCCGACGCCGAAGACCTCGTCCAGGAGACCTACCTCAAGGCCTACCGGGCGTGGCACACCTTCCAGCAGGGCACCAACCTCAAGGCCTGGCTCTACCGCATCCTCACCAACACCTTCATCAACAACTACCGCTCCAAGAAGCGGAGGCCCGAGCAGACCGAGCTCGACGAGGTCGAGGACCTGTACCTCTACCGCAGGCTGGGCGGGCTGGAGGCGGCGGCGGCCGGCAGGAGCGCCGAGGACGAGGTCATGGACCTGTTCACCGACGACGATGTCAAGAAGGCCATCGAGGCCCTCCCCGAGCAGTTCCGCCTGGCCGTCCTGCTGGCCGACGTCGAGGGGTTCAGCTACAAGGAGATCGCCGAGATCCTCGGCATTCCCATCGGCACCGTCATGAGCCGGCTCCATCGTGGAAGAAAGGGCCTGCAGAAGGCGTTGGTGGATTTCGGCGCACAGCGAGGCCTCACGGGGGACCGGACCAAGACGCAATGACCGAAGACGAAGCCGAAGCCGATTGCATCTCCGTCGTCCAGGAGCTCTACACCTTCCTCGACGGCGAGCTCACCGAGATGCGGAGGGTCCAGATCACCCGTCACCTCGAGGGTTGCCCCGACTGCCACGAGGTCGTCGACTTCCACGCCGAGCTCAAGATGGTGATCGCCGCCAAGTGCAAGGAGCAGGTGCCCGACGAGCTCCGAGAGCGCATCGCCAAGGCCCTCGGCACGGGAATGACCGGTTCTTCTTAGGAGTTCGTACCAGGTATGAGTGAAGCTGTAACCGCCACTCCGATCAGCAACCGCGACCGCCCGAGCAAGGCCTTCGGCAAGGATCGGCAGTGCCGCGAACCGGGCTGTGAGACCCGGCTGTCGATGTACAACAACGGGAAGTACTGCTACCTGCACGAGCCCATGGCCGTGCCTCGCACCCGCGGCAAGAAGATTGCCTGAGCCGGACGGGCACTAGCATCCGCACCCATGGCTCCGATGCTCCTGGCCAAGGTTTGGCACTACTGGCTGTCCGTCGCCCTCTTGGCCCCCGTCGTCCTGATGATCATCGGGATGGCGGTGCTCTACATCACCAAGGTCGTCGCCCTGAAGTACCCGAGGGAGTAGGCGGCGAAGACGATGGCTGACCCGGTCGCCTGGGATCTCGCCGAGCGGGTCGCCGTCCGGGTCGCGGGCCACGAGCCCTTCGCCGACTCCTACCTCTACGACTCGTTGCAGCCCGACTTCGACGAGTTCACCGCCCAGGCCGAAGGCCTCGTCGAAGAGGTCACCGGCCTCCGGTCACTCGCAGGACCGGCCCGGGCCAGGGTCACCGACCGGGCCGGATGGGTCCACGCCAACGTCAAGTCCTTCCGCAGGCTCCTCCGGCCGGTGCTCGACAAGCTCGGCCCCCGCATGGCTTCGAGCCCGATCGCCCCGATCGGCCGCAACCTCGCCGGCGCCCAGCTCGGCACCATGCTCGGCTGGATGTCGACCCGGGTCCTGGGCCAGTACGACCTCCTCCTCATCGAGGACGAAGACCCGGACGAGCAGGACATCGTCTATTACGTGGGCCCCAACGTCCTCGCCCTCGAGAAGCGCTTCTCGTTCCCGCCCCGGGAGTTCCGCCTGTGGCTCGCGCTCCACGAGGTGACCCACCGGGCCCAGTTCACCGGCGTCCCGTGGATGCGGCCCCACTTCCTGAGCCTCGTCGAGCGCAGCCTCGGCGCCATCGACCCCGACCCCAAGCGCTTCCTCGAAGCCCTCAGGCGCAGCGTCGAGCAGATGCGGGCCGGCCAGAACCCCCTCGACGACGGCGGGCTGGTCGCCATACTCGCCGGGCCAGAACAACACGCCGTGCTCCAACAGGTTGGCGGCCTCATGTCGCTCCTCGAAGGCCACGGCGACGTGACCATGAACCGGGCCGGCGCGGGAATCGTCCCGAATGCGGACCGTTTCCATCGCACCCTCCACGCCCGCCGCAACGAAACCTCGGGCCCGGCCAAAGTGCTGCAGAAGCTCATCGGCCTCGAAGCCAAGCTCAAGCAGTACGAGCAGGGCGAGCGCTTCATCGCCAGGGTCGAGGCCGTCGGCGGCCGGGCGCTCCTCGACGCCGTCTGGCAGAGCCCCGACCAGCTCCCCGACCTGGCCGAGATCCGCGACCCCGACCGCTGGATGGCGAGAGTCGGCGGTCAAGGCGCCGGGCTGGCTAGCCGAAGTAACCTTTAAGACCGTGCCCGGGGACCCGCGGTCGCCCAGACCACCGAGCTGGGGTAGGGCGTCCTACCATGGATGCGACCCTGACGAACGGGACCACAGCCAATGACGACGGTCGAGAAGCCGAGCATCACGCGGTGGTCGCACCAACGGCCGTCGGAGGGCGACGACGCGCTTGGTCATGTCCTGCTGACGTTCCGGGTCTACCCCGACGATGGGGCGTTCGTCGGCGAGTGCGCAGAACTCGGGGTCTCCAGCTTTGGAGCTGACCCGCTAGCCGCCCTCGAGGCGACGCTTGAAGCGACTGAGCTTTACCTAGAGCGCCTCGATGCCAACGGCGAGCGCGACGCCGTGCTGAGCAAGAAGGACGTCAAGGTCTACGACTATGCACCGAGCGAGGACTTCTCGGTCGGCCTGACCGCACATCCTGGTGAGTTCGTCTCTGCCCAGCGATTTGCCGTGTACCCCGCTTCTTAGCGGGGCCCGTGCTCCCGCTTCTCTCCAGCCGGCAGGTCGCCGCTGCCCTCGAACGGGCCGGCTTTCACGCTTCCCGCCCGGCAAAGGGGTCGCACCAGGCGTACGAGAAGAGCGGGCCGGACCGGACCCTCATCGTGATCTTGCCGCTCGCCAAGAAGGAGATTCCGCGAGGTACGTTGCGCTCGATCCTGCGGCAGGCCGATTTGCTGGAGGAGGAATTCCTCCGCTTTCTTCGATGATGCGTTCTCCGGCTTCCGCCTCGTCGCTACTCTGATCCCAACATGGGAACGGTGCTGGTTGTCGACGACGAGCCGGACATCCGCGAACTCGTCCGGCTGAACCTCGAGATCGACGGACATACCGTCTTCACCGCGGGCGACGGCGCCGAGGCCCTCGAGCTGGCCGTGGGCGAGCACCCAGACCTGGTCGTGCTCGACGTGATGATGCCCGAGAAGGACGGTTGGGAGGTCCTGGCCGAGATGAAGGCCTCGATCGACCCGGTCATCGCCCACATCCCGGTGATCATGCTCACGGCCAGGGCCGACGACATGGACCGCATCAGGGGCGGCATCGAGGGCGCCATCCGTTACGTCACCAAGCCCTTCTCCCCGGCCGAGCTGCGCAAGGTCGTCAACGACGCCATGACCGGCGACCCCGAACCCGAGCGCCGCCGCCGCATCCAGAACGACGCCCTGGAGCAGCTCGCCCGGCTGGAGAGCGGCGCCGCCGCCACCACCGCCGGCACGGCCAGGGCCGCCCGCCCCCACATCACCCGCCTCGAGCGGGCGCCCGAGGCCGAGCCCGTCCGCCCCACCGGCATCCAGATCTCGCCCGAGAAGGTCGTGGCCCTCTCCGACAAGCAGCGCGAGCTCCTCGGCATGGTCGGCTCGACCCCGACGGTGAGCGAGGCCGCCGAGCGCCTCTCGGTCAGCCGGTCGAACGTGTACGCCAGCCTCCGCCGGATCGCCCGCAAGCTCGAGGTCCGCTCCGTCCCCGAGCTCGTGACCCTGGTGCGGGCCGGTGGCATCCCCGTCATCTGAGCTCCTCGGCCGGTGTGCGTTCCCGCCGGCCGGAACCCACGTGCACTGCGGGGTCTCGGGAGGGGCCGACTCGCTCGCCCTCCTCGTCCTGGCCGTCCAAGCCGACTGCAAGGTGACCGCCGTCCACGTCGACCACGGCGGACGGCCCGGCAACGGCGAAGCCGCATTCGTGGCCGAGGTGGCGGGCCGATGGGGTGCGGGCTTCGAGGCCCGCAACGTCCACATCGAGGCCGGGCCCAACCAGGAGGAGCGGTGGCGCGACGCCAGAAGGGCCGCGCTGCCGCACGGAACCCTCACCGGCCATACCGCCGACGACTCGGCCGAGACCGTGCTCCTCAACCTCATCAGGGGAGCGGGCACCGACGGCCTGGCCGGCATCCGCCCGGGACCGACGAAACCGTTGCTCGCCCTGAGAAGGCACGAGACCCACAAGCTCTGCGCCGAGGTCGGGCTCACGCCCTTCGCCGACCCGACCAACGACGACCTGCACCACCGCCGCAACCGCGTGCGGGCCGAGCTCGTGCCGCTCCTCGACGCCATCGGCGAGCGGGACGTCGTCGCCGTCGTGGCAAGACAGGCCCGACTCCTGAGGGACGACGCCGACCTCCTCGACGAGCTCGCCACCACCATCGACCCGACCGACGCCAAGGCCCTGAACCACGCGCCCCCCGCCCTGGCCCGCCGGGCCGTCAGGCGGTGGCTCACGACCGAGCACCCGCCGGACGCCGCCACCGTCGAACGGGTCCTGGCCGTGGCCAGGGGCGAGGCCAGGGCGTGCGAGCTGGCCGGGGGCGGACGGGTCGAGCGGTCGCAGATGCGGTTGCGCCGCGTCAACGCCTAGGGTCCGTGCGCGATGCCGGCCAGCGATGATCCCAACCTCGGCGAGGTGGTCGTCTCCGCCGAGGACCTGCGCCGCCGCATCGCCGAGCTCGGTGCCGAGATCACCGCCGACTACCACGGCCGGCCGCCGCTGCTCGTCGGCGTGCTCAAGGGCGCCTTCGTCTTCATGAGCGATCTGGCCAGGGAGATCGACCTCCCCGTCGAGTTCGACTTCATGGCCGTCTCGTCGTACGGCAGCGCCACCCGGACGAGCGGCGTCGTCCGCATCGTCAAGGATCTCGACCTCGACCTCAGTGGCCGCCACGTGATCGTGGTCGAGGACATCATCGACTCCGGGCTGACCCTCAACTACCTGAGAAGGAACCTGGCCGCCCGGGGCCCGGCCAGCCTCGACGTGTGCGCCCTCCTCGTCAGGGACGGCCGCCAGAAGGACGAGCTCGACCTCAAGTACGTGGGCTTCGTGATCCCGCCCGCCTTCGTCCTCGGCTACGGCCTCGACGTGGCCGAGCGCTACCGCAACCTGCCCGACGTCCGGGTCTACCTGGGCCCCTCGGCCTGAACGGGTAGCCAGCCCGGGTCGCTACGCTGGACGGATCGTGAAGAAGCCCCCCGGCAGCCGGGTCGTGCTGTTCGTCGTCATCGGACTGGTCGCCCTGGTGGGCCTCAACAGCCTCTGGGGCGGCAAGGAAACCCGCAAGCCCATGACGCTGGCCCAGTACGACCGGGCCCTCGAAGCCAAGCGGGTCGACAAGGTCGAGATCACCGAGTCGGGCAACGGCGGCACGGCCAAGGGCACGCTCAAGGACGGCACCAAGTTCACCGTCGAGTTCCCGAAGTCGTACACCGAGAAGATCACCGACAAATCGCTGGCCGCCACCAGCAACGTCGACGCCAAGCCGCAGAAGGACAACGTGTGGCTGTCGGTGCTGTTCCAACTGCTGCCGATCGTGCTCATCGTCGGCCTGTTCCTCTTCATCCTCAATCAGATGCAGGGCGGCGGGAACCGGGTCATGCAGTTCGGCAAGGCCAAGACCAAGCAGGTCAGCAAGGACCAGCCCCAGGTCACCTTCGCCGACGTGGCCGGCGCGGACGAGGCTGTGGCCGAGCTCCACGAGATCAAGGAGTTCCTCGAGGCCCCGGCCAAGTTCCAGGCCATGGGCGCGAAGATCCCGAAGGGCGTGCTGCTCTACGGGCCGCCCGGAACCGGCAAGACGCTGCTGGCCCGGGCCGTGGCCGGTGAGGCCGGCGTTCCCTTCTTCTCCATCTCGGGCTCCGACTTCGTCGAGATGTTCGTGGGCGTCGGCGCCAGCCGGGTGCGCGACCTCTTCGAGCAGGCCAAGACCAGCGCGCCGGCGATCATCTTCATGGACGAGATCGACGCCGTGGGTCGCCATCGCGGCGCCGGCCTCGGCGGTGGCCACGACGAACGCGAGCAGACGCTGAACCAGCTCCTCGTGGAGATGGACGGCTTCGACGTGAAGACGGGCGTCATCCTGATCGCGGCCACCAACCGGCCCGACATCCTCGACCCCGCGCTGCTGCGCCCGGGCCGCTTCGACCGCCAGATCGTCGTCGACCGCCCCGACCTCGAAGGCCGCAAGAAGATCCTCGAGGTCCACGCCAAGAACAAGCCGATGGGCGACGACGTCAAGCTCGACGTGCTCGCCCGCCGCACCCCAGGATTCACCGGCGCCGACCTGGCCAACATGCTGAACGAGGCCGCCCTCCTCGCCGCCCGGCAAGGCCAGGAGAAGATCACGATGTTCCACATGGAGGAGGCCATCGACCGGGTGATCGGCGGCCCCGAACGCAAGACCCGGGTGATGTCCGACCGGGAGAAGCGGGTCATCGCCTACCACGAGGGCGGCCACGCGCTGGTCGGTCACGTGCTGCCCAACGCCGACCCGATCCACAAGGTCTCGATCGTCGCCCGGGGCCGGGCCCTCGGCTGGACGCTGGCCCTGCCGCTGGAGGACAAGTACCTCGTCACCAGGTCCGAGCTCCGCGACGAGCTGGCCATGCTTATGGGCGGGCGCACGGCCGAGGAGCTGATCTACGAAGACCCGACGACGGGCGCGCAGAACGACATCGAGAAGGCGTCCCAGATCGCCAGGGCCATGGTCACGGAGTACGGCATGAGCGATATCCTCGGGCCGCAGCAACTCGGCCAGAAGCAGGGCGAGGTCTTCCTCGGACGCGACTACGGCCACCAGCCGAACTACTCCGACGAGGTCGCGGCCCGCATCGACTCCGAGGTCCGGTCGTTGATCGACGAGGCCCACCAGGAGGCGGCCGCCATCCTGCTGCGTCACCGTGACGTGCTCGACCGGCTGGCCGATTCCCTCGTCGAGAAGGAGACCCTCGACACGCCCGAGCTGGCGGCCATCATGGGCCACCTCGCGCCCTGGCCGGGCCGCCACGCCAAGTTCCCGCCGGCCGCGCCCAACGGCAAGGTCAACGGCCGGGCCAACGGGACGGCGGCCGCGGCCGCGCCCCGGGCCCGCCGAGCCCGCACCCCCAAGGGCTGAGGTCGGGATGGCAGTCGACAAGCCGCGCGTCGAGCGCGCCGTGCGGGAGATCCTCGAAGCCATCGGCGAGGACGCCGGTCGGGATGGGCTCGTGCGCACGCCTACCCGGGTGGCGGCCATGTTCGAGGAGGTCATGTCCGGCACCGACATCGACCCGGGCGAGGTCCTCAAGGTCACCTTCGAGGAAGACCACGACGAGATGGTCCTGGTGAAGGACATGCCCTTCTCCAGCCTGTGCGAGCACCACCTGGTGCCCTTCCTCGGCAAGGCCCACGTGGCCTACATCCCGAACGAGGACGGCCGCATCACCGGGCTGTCCAAGCTGGGCCGGCTGGTCATCGGCTACGCCCGCCGCCTGCAGGTCCAGGAGCGCATGACCTCCCAGATCGCCGACGCCCTGGTGCGCCAGCTCGAACCCCGTGGGGTGCTGGTGGTCCTGGAGGCCGAGCACCTCTGCATGTCGATGCGGGGAGTGCGCCTGCCCGGGTCGATAACGGTCACTTCGGCCGTCAGGGGTCTGTTCAGGGACGATGCCCGTACCCGTGCGGAGGCCATGGCCTTCATCCACGGGCGTTAACCTGAGCGACCTCATGGCTCTCGTCATGGGCGTGGTCAACGTCACGCCCGACTCCTTCTCCGACGGTGGCCGCTGGCTCGATCCCGAGTTGGCGGTCGCCCACGGCCTCTCGTTGTTCGACGAAGGGGCCCACGTCGTGGACGTCGGGGGCGAGTCGACCAGGCCGGGCGCGGTGCCGGTTTCCGAGGACGAGGAACGCCGCCGGGTGCTGCCGGTCGTGTCCGCCCTGGCCGCCGCCGGCCGGGGCCGGGTCTCGATCGACACCCGCCACCCAGGCGTGGCCGAGGCCGCCATCGACGCCGGCGCGACCCTGGTCAACGACGTGTCGGCCTCGGCCGACGTGTGGCGGGTCGCGGCTTCGGCAGGCGCCGGGGTCGGTTACGCCGCCATGCACATGCGAGGGACACCACCGACGATGCAGGACGATCCGCAGTACGACGACGTGGTCGGCGAGGTGTGTTCGTTCCTGGTCGACCGGGCGGCCGCGGCTCGCGAGGCCGGGGTCGAGGAGGTCTGGATCGACCCGGGCATCGGGTTCGGCAAGACCGCGGCCCACAACCTCTCGCTCTTGCGCCACCTCGGCGTGCTCGTCGAGACCGGGCACCCGGTGCTGGTGGGCACGTCCCGCAAAGGGTTCCTGCAGAGGCTGGTCGGCTCGGCCGGGCCCGACGACGTCCTTGAAGGCAGCGTGGCCACGGCCGTCGTCGCCATGGCGGCCGGAGTGGCGATGGTGCGGGTCCACGACGTGGCCGCCACCGTGCAGGCGGCCCGGATCGTGGCCGAGCCGGTGGCGTCGTGAGGGGCAAGTGGGAGCGGGGGATCGAGCCCCGCAACTTCGCCTGGATCATCCGCGACCAGCTTGCGGTGAGCGAGCGGCCGGGCGGCTACGCCCGCAACCACCGCAAGGTGCGCCGCCACGAGGAGATCCTCTGGCTCCGCAACCAGGGCTTCAACCGGGTGGTGTCGCTGCTGCCGTCGCAGCACAACCTCCACGCGTACGAGGAGCTCGGGGTGACGTGGTCGCACTTCCCGATGGGCGGGGGCAACGGCGCCACCGACAGCCGCTCCACGCTGGCCGAGCTCTATTCCGCGCTGCACAACTGGATGGGCGCGGGCGAGCGCCTGCTGCTCCACCAGGAGGAGCTGGGCGACCGGGTCATGGGGGTGGTCGCCGGGTACCTGGTGGCCACCGGGCTCATGGACACCGGGCCCCACGCGGTGACCGTGGTCGAGCAGATCCTCCACCGCCAGATGGGGCCGCCCGGCCGCGAGCTGGTGGCGCTGGCCACGGCGCTGTAGGCCGGTCGTGGACGAGATCCAACTCCGCGGCCTGCGGGTCACCGGCACCCACGGGGTGTTGGCCGAGGAGCAGGTGCGGGCCCAGCCTTTCGAGGTCGACGTCGACCTCGCGGCCGACCTGTCGCCGGCCGGCGATTCCGACTCGCTCGACGACACCGTCGACTACGGGGCGGTGGTCGCGTTGGTGGCGTCGATCGTGGGCTCTGAGCATTTCTCGTTGTTGGAAGCGTTGGCCTCGCGCATCGCCTCGGCCGTGCTGGCTTCGGATGCCCGGGTCGCGTCGGTGACCGTGACCGTGCGCAAGCTGCGCCCGCCGGTGCCCGTCGACCTGGCCTTCGCCGGGGTGCGGGTGCGTCGGTCGCGATGATCCGCCGCGTCTTCCTCGGGCTCGGGTCGAACCTCGGCGACCGGTGGCACCACCTTCGTGAGGCGGTGGCCTCGCTGCCCGACGTCGTGGCGGTGTCGCCGGTGTACGAGACCGACCCCGTGGGCGGGCCCGGCGGCCAGGGCCCGTACCTCAACTGCGTGGTCGAGCTGTCCACGAACCTGCCTGCCCGCCAGCTCCTCGGCATCTGCCACCGGCTGGAGTCGGCCGCCGATCGGGCCAGGAACGAGCGGTGGGGTCCCCGGACCTTGGACGTCGACATCCTGCTGGTCGACGGCCTGGTGTTGGACGACCCCGACCTCGTCATCCCCCACCCCCGGATGCGGGAGCGGCGGTTCGTGCTCGAACCCTTGCGTGACCTGGCGCCCGAGCTCGTGCCCGAGGACCTCGACCGGCTTGGCAGAGGGGTGCGGCCCGCAGGTACGCTGTAGCTCGTACGAACGGCACCCCGGCGACGGGGGCTGGAACGTCTTGAAGGAACCGATCTGTGCCTGCCGCACAAGTCATCGGCCGGGGTCGCGCCGGCCAGTCCGTGGCCCATGCCTTGGAGAAGGCCGGGTTCGCTCCGTCGGTGGAACTGGTCGTGCTCGCGGTGCCCGATTCCGCCATCGCCGAGGTGGCCGCCTCCATCGAGCCCCGAGACGACGTTGTGGTCGCCCACATGGCGGGCTCGCTCGGGCTCGACGTCCTGGCGCCCCATCCGCGTCGGGCGTCGATGCACCCGCTGCGCAGCATCCCGACGACATCGACCGACCTGACCGGCGCGTGGTGGGCGGTGGCCGGCGACCCGGTCGTGCGTTCGGTCGTGGCCGCGCTCGACGGCCGGGTGGTCGAGGTCGACGACTCGGCCCGGGCCACCTATCACGCAGCCGCAGTCATGGCCTCGAACCACGTGGTCGCCCTGTTGGGCGCGGTCGAGCGGGTCGCGGCTTCGGCCGGCGTGCCTCTCGACGCCTTCTTCGACCTCGTGCGGGGCACGGTCGACAACGTGGCTGCGCTCGGCCCCGCGGCCGCGCTCACCGGCCCCGTCGCCCGCGGCGACTGGGCCACCGTCGAAGCTCACCTCGCCGCCCTGCCCGAGTCCGAGCGGGCGACGTACGAGGCCCTGACCGCCGCCGCTTGCTCGCTTCCGGCCAAATCCACAGGGCAGAGCACGCGCACGTGGCCGAAAGCGGGTTGAGGGTGCAGGTCCACGGGACGATCGAGGGGTTCCGCAAGGCGCTCGACGCGGCGCGGGCCGACGGCAGGACGGTGGGCCTGGTGCCGACGATGGGGTACCTCCACGCCGGCCACGTGAGCTTGATGGAGCGGGCCGCGGCCGAGTGCGACGTGGCCGCGGCCACGATCTTCGTCAACCCGTTGCAGTTCGCCGCCACCGAAGACCTGTCGACCTATCCCCGCGACCTCGACCGCGACCGTGCGCTGGCCGAGGCCGCCGGCGTCGAGCACCTCTTCGTCCCGCCGCTCGAAGGGATGTACCCGGGCGATGAGGCCACCACCGTTTCGGTGGCGCGGGTGAGCGAAGGGTTGGAGGGCGCGTCGCGGCCCACCCACTTCGACGGCGTGGCCACCGTCGTGGCCAAGCTGTTCAACATCTCGGGCCCGTGCCGCGCCTACTTCGGCGAAAAGGACTGGCAGCAGCTCCAGGTCGTGCGCCGGATGGTCGCCGACCTGTCGTTCCCCGTCGACGTCGTCGGTTGCCCGATCGTCCGTGAGCCCGACGGCCTGGCCATGAGCAGCCGCAACGTCTACCTCTCGCCCGAGCAGCGCCGCGCCGCCACCGTCCTCCACCGGGCCCTGCTCGCGGCCCGCGGCACCGACGACCCCGAGGCCGTGATGTCCTCGACGGTCGCCACCGAACCCCTCGCCGTCCTCGACTACGCCGCCGCCCGCGACGGCCGCCTCCTCATCGCCGCCCACTTCGGGCCCACCCGCCTGATCGACAACATGGAGCTGAACTGACCATGCGCCGCAGAATGATGAAGTCCAAGATCCACCGGGCCACGGTCACGGACGCCAACCTCAACTACGTCGGGTCGATCACCATCGACACCGACCTGATGAAGGCCGCCGACCTCCTCGAGTGGGAGCAGGTCGCCATCGTCGACATCGACAACGGCAACCGCTTCGAGACCTACGTGATCCCGGGCCAGGCCGGCTCGGGGGCCATGTGCCTCAACGGCGCCGCCGCCCGCCTCGTCCATCCGGGCGACCGCATCATCGTCATCAGCTACGGCGACTACGACGACGCCGAGTTGGCCGACGGGTTCGAGCCGGCCATCGTCCACGTCGACCGGGCCAACCGCCAGATCGCCGAGGAGCTGGCCCAACTACAGGCACAGGTGGATGCCTGAATTAGCGTCCGTGCCGTGACCGCCCAGCTCGACCTGCTCGTGTTGGGCAGCGGCGTGGCCGGGCTGAGTGCGGCGGTGCGGGCCGCTGGGCTGCCAGGGATGCGGGTCGGCGTCCTGACCAAGGGCGAGCTGGTGCAGTCGGCCACGCGGTGGGCCCAGGGCGGGGTGGCCGCCGTCCTCGGAGGCGACGAGGACTCGACCGACCTCCACCTGGCCGACACCCTGGCCGCCGGCGCCGGCCTGTGCGACCCCGAGGCCGTGCGGGTGCTGGTCGACGAAGGCCCCCAGCGGGTCAACGAGCTCATCGCCCTCGGTGCGGTGTTCGACCGCGACCACGAGGGCCACCTGCTGAAGGCGCGCGAGGGCGGCCACTCCCACGCCCGCATCGTCCATGCCGGAGGCGCGGCCACCGGAGCCGAGATCGAGCGGGCCCTGGTCGACGCCGCCCACGCCACCGCGGCCGCTGTGCTCGAGCACTGGTTCGCCCTCGACCTCGTCGTCGAAGCCGGGCGCTGCCGGGGCGTGATCGCCCAGACGCCGACGGGCGAGCGGGAAGAGGTGCGGGCCACCCACACCGTGCTGGCCACCGGCGGGGCCGGACAGCTCTTCGCCGTCACCACCAACCCGCCCGAGGCCACCGCCGACGGCGTGGCCATGGCCCTGCGGGCCGGGGTCGATGTCGCCGACGTCGAGTTCATGCAGTTCCACCCCACCGCGCTGCACCACCCGGCCATGCCCAGGCCGTTGCTGTCGGAAGCGCTCCGTGGCCATGGCGCGTTGCTGCGCGACTCGCGGGGCCAGCGTTTCGTCGACGAGCTGCAGCCGCGTGACGTCGTCGCCCGGGCCATGACCGCGGCCATGCTGGCCCAGGGCGTCGACCACCTCTGGCTCGACGCCACCCGCCTCGAGAACTTCGACCAACGCTTCCCGACGATCGCGGCCTCGGTCCGCGGCATCGGCCTCGACCCGGCCAAGGACTGGCTGCCGATCGCCCCCGCGGCCCACTACCTCTCGGGCGGCATCGTCACCGACCTCGACGGCGCCACCGCGTTGCCAGGACTGTGGGCGTGCGGCGAGGTCGCCTGCACCGGCGTCCACGGCGCCAACCGGCTCGCCTCCAACTCGCTGCTCGAAGGCATGGTGTTCGCCCCGCGTGTCGTCGAGGCCATCGCCAGGGGCAAGGACGCGGCCGACGAGGTCACGTTCCCGTCGACCCGCATCACCCGGCTTCCCGCGGCGCCGCGGCCGTCGTCGGAGGACGTGGCCAAGCGGCGCGACCGGCTGCAGCGGGCGATGACCGAGGGCGCGGGCGTGCTCCGCAGCGCCGAGTCGCTGGCCCGCACCGCCGACGTCGTCGCCTCGATACCGTGCGCCGACGACCCCGAGCTGGCCAACCTGGTGACCGCCGGCCTCGGCCTGCTGGCCGCGGCCACCGCCAGGGAGGAGAGCCGGGGCGCCCACACCCGCACCGATTTCCCCGAGACCTCGCCCGCCTTCCAACGCAGACTGGTGCTTGCATGATCGACCCCCATCCGCCGTTGCCGGTCGTCAGGGAGGCGGTGGCCCGCGCCCTGCTCGAGGACGTGATGCCCCTCGGCGACATGACCGCCGGCCTCCTCGCCGTCGACAACCTGGCGTCGGCCCTGTTCGTGTCGAGGGAGGAAGGGGTGATGGCCGGGCGGCTGTGCGCCACCGAGACGTTCCTGCAACTCGACCCGACGGTGGTGGTCGAGTGGCACCTCGACGACGGCGCCGACGTGGCGCCAGGCGACGTGCTCGGCCGGGTCGAGGGGCCGCTGGCGTCGCTGCTCACCGGCGAGCGGACGGCGTTGAACTTCGTCCGCCATTTGAGCGGCGTGGCCACGCTCACCCGCCGGTTCGTGCGGGCCGCCCAGGGCAAGGCCACCATCCTCGACACCCGCAAGACGACGCCGGGCCTGCGGACGTTGGAGAAGGCGGCGGTGCGGGCGGGCGGCGGCACCAACCACCGGGGCTCGTTGTCCGACGGCGTGCTGATCAAGGACAACCACCTCGCTGGCATGGGCATCGCCGAGGCCGTGCGCCGGGCCAAGCTGCGCTGGCCGGGCCGGCTGGTCGAGGTCGAGTGCGACCGCGTCAACCAGGTCGAAGAGGCCATCGAGGCCGGCGCCACCATGGTCATGCTCGACAACATGTCGCTGGCCCAGGTGCGCAAGGCGGTGAAGGCGGTGGCCGGCCGGGTGCCCGTCGAGGTCAGCGGGCGGGTCGACCTCGAAACCGTCGGCGACTACGCCAAGGTCAACGGGGTCGACTACATCTCGGTCGGCGCCATCACCCACTCGGCGCCGGTGCTCGACATCGGCCTCGACCTGGAAGAGGCGTAGCGCCGTGCTGCTGGCCGTCGACGTCGGCAACACCCAGATCCTGATCGCGCTGTACGAGGACGCCGAGATCGTCGACCACTGGCGCCTGGCCACCAACGCCGAGCGCACGTCCGACGAGTACGCCGTGCTGTTCCGCCAGTTCATCGACGACGCCGCCGTCGACGGCGTGGCCATCTCGTCGGTGGTGCCCCGGGCGACGGCGGCGTTGCGGTCGATGAGCACCAAGTACTTCAAGCTCGACCCGGTCGTCGTCGAGCCAGGGACCAAGACGGGGATGCCGATCCTGATCGACAATCCACGTGAGGTCGGCGCCGACCGCATCGTCAACGCCATCGGCGCCTACGACGTGTACGGCGGGCCCTCGATCGTGATCGACTTCGGGACGGCCACGACGTTGGACGCGGTGTCGGCCAAGGGCGAGTACCTCGGGGGCGCCATCCTGCCCGGCATCGAGATCTCGATGGACGCGCTGTTCTCCAGGGCCGACCGGTTGGCGCGCGTCGAGCTGATCGAGCCCCGCAGCGTGATCGGCAAGAGCACGACCGAGGCGTTGCAGTCGGGAGCCATCTACGGGTTCGCGGCCCAGGTCGACGGGATCTGCGTGCGGATGCTGGACGAGCTCGGCGACTCGACGGTGGTCGCCACCGGCGGCCTGAGCGGGCTCATCGCCCGCTTCTCGACCACCATCCAGCACGTCGATCCCTGGCTCACCCTCCACGGGCTTCGGCTCGTCTACCAACGGAACCTATGACCCCCCCTTACCGTTTCGATCGCGACCGCGACGCCGACTCGTTGCACGACCAGTTCGACTCCTTGGAGGCGGGGGCCGAGACCGGCGTGGTGGTCTCCGTGGCCGGGCGGGTGATGCTGCACCGGCCGACGGGGAAGCTGGCCTTCTCGACGTTGCACGATTCGTCGGGGTCGATCCAGCTCTTCTCGGGTTCGGCGTGGACGTCGGACTTCGATGCGCTGGTGAAGCTCAACCTCGGCGACTGGGTGGGGGCGACCGGCGAGATCGTCAAGACCCGCACCGGCGAGCTCAGCGTCAAGGTGCAGGAATGGGTGGTGCTGGCCGAGGTGGCCGCGGGGCGTTCGTTCGGCGACAAGTGGAAGGGCGTGTCCGACCCCGACCTGCGCTTCCGCCAGCGTTACGTCGACCTCTGGGCCAACGAGGGTTCGCGCTCCGTGTTCTTGTTGCGCAGCCGATTGCTCTCGATCACCCGGCGGTGGTTGGAGGAACGGGGGTTCGTCGAGGTCGAGACGCCGTTGCTCCAACCGATTCCGGGCGGCGCCCACGCCAAGCCGTTCGTCACCCACCACAACGCCTTGGACGCCGACCTCTACCTGCGCATCGCGCCCGAGCTGTTCTTGAAGCGGCTCGTGGTCGGCGGGTTCGAGAAGGTGTTCGAGATCGGGCGCACGTTCCGCAACGAGGGCATGTCACCCCGCCACAATCCCGAGTTCACCATGCTCGAGTTGTACGAGGCCTATGCCGACTACGGCGACATGATGCGCTTGATCGAGGAGTTGGTCGCCCACCTGGCCATCGAGCTGCGGGGCACGGCCAAGCTGACGTACGACGGGCGCGACCTCGACCTCACGCCGCCGTGGCGACGGGCCACGATGGCCGACCTGATCGAGGAGTCGACCGGCGTCCGGGTCGACGTGCGCATGGATCTCGACGAGCTCCGCAAGATCGCTTTGGACCACGGTGTCCAGGTGGAGCCGGCGTGGGGGACGGGCAAGCTCGTGCTGGAGCTGTACGAGAAGACGACCGAGTCGTCGTTGTGGGGCCCCGTCTTCGTGCTCGACTACCCGAAGGAGGTCTCGCCTCTGGCCCGGGACCACCGCGAGTCGCCGGGCCTGGTCGAGCGCTTCGAAGGCATCGTCGCCGGACGGGAGCTGTGCAACGCCTTCTCCGAGCTCATCGACCCCGTCGAGCAACGCCTCCGCTTCGAGGACCAGGCCAGGGCCAAGGCCGCCGGCGACGACGAGGCCATGGTCATCGACGACGACTACGTGCGCGCCCTCGAGTACGGCCTCCCGCCCACCGGCGGCCTGGGCATGGGCATCGACCGCCTGGTCATGCTCCTCGCCGACGTCCAGACCATCCGCGACGTCGTCCTCTTCCCCACCCTTCGGCCGGAGGCCTGAGTTCGATCGGTCGCTTTTGGCGACCAAAAGCGCCCGATCGGGCCGTTTTGGCGACCAAAAGCGACCGACGGATGATCAGGCGACGGCGCGGGCCAGGTTGACGCGGCCGTTGCCGTAGCAGGTGTCCTTGCCGCCGGGGCCCTTGTCGTCGGCGGTGGAGTCGAGGACGGAGCGGGTCTGGGCCGCGGTGAGGCCCTTCTTCCACATGACGACGGCGGCCACGCCGGAGACGTGGGGCGTGGCCATCGAGGTGCCGCTCATGCGCTGGTAGCCGCCGCCGGGGGCGGTCGACAGCACGTTGACGCCGGGGGCGGCGATCTCGACATCGGCGTTGCAGTTGGAGAACGACGCCCGCTGGTCGTTGGCGTCGGTGGCCGCGACCGAGACGACGTCGGGATGCGCGGCCGGGTAGTTCAACGTGCCGTTGCCGTCGTTGCCGGCGGCGGCGATCAACAACACGCCGGCGGCGTAGGCGGCCGACAGCTCACGGTCGAAGGCGGTGGTCGAACCGGTCGAGCCGATGCTCATGCTGATGATGCGGGCCCCGCCGGTCGTGCGCAGCCAGTTGATGCACTTGACGATGTCGGACGTGAAGCCCGAGCCGGCGGCATTCAACGCCTTGCAGATGGCCAGGTCCGCGTTGGGCGCGGCGCCGGCGACACCGAGGCCGTTGTTGGCATAGGCGGCGATGGTGCCGGCCACGTGGGTGCCGTGCCCGTGGTCGTCGTTGCACGAGCCGTCCTGGAGCAAGCCGATGTTGAGGATCGACTGGGCGCACGCTTTGACCTTGCCGCCCACATCGGCGTGGGAACGGTCGATGCCGGTGTCGACGATCCCGACCCGCACGCCGCCCGTGCTCGGGAAGTTGCCGGGCCCGTAGGCCGTATCCCAACCCGCGGGCGCGCTGATCTTGGTCATGCCGTAGAGGTCGCCGAAGTTCGGGTCGTTGGGGATGCTCGTCGCCCGGAACGCATAGTTCGGCTCGGCGAAGTCGACTAGCGGGCTCCGGCCGTACACCGCGGCCGCGGCAACCGGATCGACGCCGCCCGGCAGGCGGACGACGTCGAGCCGCTGCCACGCCAGCGTGTTGGCCACGACGGCACCGTTGGCGGCGTGCAGCGCGGCCCTCGACGCATCGTCGACGTCTGGTCGGAAGGCGACCAGCAAGGTGTGGGGCTCGTACGGCCTGGTGGCCGGAGGGGTGGACAGGGGAAGTGCGCCGCTGGTGCTCGATCCCGCAATCGAAGCCACCAGCAGCGCACCCACGAGGAGTGCGCGGCGGATGGTCATCGTCTCGGGAACGGTCCCTGCCGCGGACCCTTACGAAGAACGGCGTTCGCCCGCTCAGGAGAAGCGGTCGGCGATGGTGTCGACCACCCGCCGCCCGGCCTCGACTGGCGAGGTGGCGTGCTGCTCGAGGCAGACGCCGGTGGCGAGCAGGGCAGTGCCCCCGAGCGCGAGCCACGCCCACGTGGGCACGCCGGCCAACGTGCTCAGTGACTCGACCACGGTCGCGGTCACGACGATCGCGGTGCCGGCGAACAGGGGCCCGGCCAACCGCCACCAACCGCCGGCGGCCACGGCCACCGCGCCGACGGCGCCGGCCACCAGGCCGTGCCACGCAGCCCCGCCCGACAGGCGCTCGGCGATGGCGGCACCACCGAGCAACGCCACGGCAGGGCCGAAAGCGATCCAGCTCGACACCGACGACCGGCGCCGCAACTGCCAACCGGCGATGGCCAGTTGCACCGACATCGGGGCCACGAAGGGCTCGCTGGCGGTGACGCCGTCGAGGGCGAAGTGGGCGAACAGGCCGGCGATGGCGAGCACGCCACCGGCATGGGCGACAGGGGTGTTGCCGGTCAGCAGGCCGCCGGCGATCACCAGCCCGCCGGTGAGGACGATGGCTTCGGCCAGGCGCATGGGATCGGCGCTGGCCAGGGCCAGGCCCGCGACCACACCGGCGACGGCGGCGGTCACGAACGGCGGCCGCCACCGTTCGCCCACCACCGCACCAAGCCCACCGCTCACGACCGCGCCGCCGCACAGGACGACGCCGATCGCGGCCAGGCCAACCCCGGCGTCGTGGACGGCGAGGGCGACCAGCGCCTGGGCCGTGAGCGCCGCGCCAAGCGCGATGGTCGGTTCGTCGCGGCGCAGGGCATCGACGACGAACAGCAGGGTGGCGGCGAAGGCCACCGGCGTGGCGTGCTCCGGCGACCCGGCGATGGCGATGACCACCGCGGCCGCGGCCGTCGAGCGCATCACCCACGCCGCCGGCACCGAGGCCAGGTCGAGCAGCGCGGCCAGACCCCACACCGCGAACACCGCCAGGATCAACGCCACCGGCAGCTCGACGGTCGCCTTGGCGAAGCCCACGGACTCGAGGACGACCAGCGACGCCACCAAGGCCAGCGCCGTCGCGGCCACGCCCTTCCACCGCACCGCCGAAACGCAGAGGATGAACGCCGCGGCCAACCCGACCGGCAGCGCCGCCGTCGGGTGCTCGGTGCCCACGACCACCGGCGCCCACAGCGCGGCCACCGCGGCCAGCAACGTCGGCATCACCCCGCCGGCGACGACCAGCAGCCCGGCCGCACCGACGACGGCGATGGCGCTGATCGTGGTCGACGCCGTGCCGACGACGACGCCGGCGACGATGGCGGATGCCGCGAACGGCGCCGTCCACCCGGTCACGAAGGTGTTGCGCCGGCGCCACGCCGCCAGTACCCAACCGGTGGCCAGCAACCCGAAGGCCACGCCGCCCCGGAGGTTGGGCTGCCACCCGGGCTCGTCGCTGAAGAGGTCGAGGCCTTCCTCGACGATCGGGGCGATGAGCACGAACACGGCCGCGACCGGCAAGGCCAGCGCGGCCACCAACTCGGTGGCGAACCCGACCGCCTTGCCCGGCCGGGCCCAGAACGGGTCGCCCTTCACCAGCATCGACACCACTTCGACGATCACGAACAGCGACGGCGCGGCCAGCATCCACGCCATCCCTGACGGCTCCGCTGACACGAAGGAGACGAGCGCGCCGGTCGCCAGCGAGAGGCCGGCCAGGGCAACCAACGTCATGTCGTTGGTGCGCTTGGCTTCACTCCCGAGGACGACCGCGGCGATCGTTCCCGACGCCAGCACCCACACGCCGCCGAGCCCGAACTCGTGGGTGGCGAAACCGAACAGCGGCGCGAGCCCGGCCACCGTGGCCCAGCCGGCGGCGAGCCGGGAGCGCTTGGCCACGAGAGCGGCGACGGCGGCGACGGCCAACACCAGCGGCGCGGGCACGAACGTCGTGGCCGCGATGCCACACGCCAACACGACCATGCCGGCGGCCGCGGCCCACCCGAGCACGACCGAGCCGGTCGCGGCGGCCAACCCGCCGACGCCGAACACCGACACCACGCCCTCGGTCAAGAGCAGCGCCCGCCACCCGAGCTGCAACCGAAGGTTGAAGCCGGCGGTGTCGACGGGGAGCAGGAACGCGCCGAGGTGGAAGAAGACGTCGCCGGTCGCGGGCAACGACCGGCGCACGGCCCGCCCGCCGGCGAGGAACCCACCGGTGAGGGCGCCGACGAGGGCGAGCTTGGCCGCTTCGGGCAGCGTGTCCCACCGCACGGCGATGAAGACGGCGGCCGCGGCCAGCAGGAGGAACGCGCCGGTGGCCGCGACCCACGTGGCCCCGGCCCGGCGCCCGTCAGGGGCAGGGGCAGTCGTGTTGGATTCCATGCCGACACCGTGCGGCCCCCGCCCGCCCGCCACCATCCGGGCGATCCCCCAAGATCCCCTAGGGGGTCACTCGATGCCGTGCTCCACGGCGTAGCGGATCAGCTCCTGCTTCCGGCTGAGGTGGAGCTTGCCCAGGATGTTGCGCACGTGGTTCTCGACGGTCTTGTCGGCGATGAACAGTTCGGCGCCGATCTGCTTGTAGGTGTGGCCGCGGGCGACCAACTGCAACACCTCACGCTCGCGGTCGGAGAGCGGGTTCGAACCGGTCGCCGTCTTCGACATGCGCCGGAACTCGCCGAGCACCAG
>JAXDPV010000271.1:0-8517 GCA_034668185.1 Actinomycetota bacterium | reverse complement strand
GTCCCGGCGCGGAGCGCCTCGTAGTCCGACTCGAGCGTCATGGCTTGGCGGCGCGCCGGGCCGAGCTCATGCGGCGGGCGGGCGACACGGCAGCACGACGTGCTGCTGCCTTGTTGCGGCACTCGAGGTCTTCCAGCTCGGGGTCGCTGTCGGCCACGATGCCGGCGCCGGCCTGGATCGAGGCCACGCCGTCGGGCCGCACCAGCATCGTGCGGATGGCGATGGCGGTGTCGAGGTTGCCGGAGAAGTCGAAGTACCCGACCACGCCGGCGTAGGGCCCCCGCTTGGTCGGCTCCAGCGAATCGATGATCTCCATGGCCCGCACCTTGGGCGCGCCCGACACCGTGCCCGCCGGCAGCGTGGCCCGCAGCACGTCGATGGGCCCGAGGCCGTCGCGCAGCCGGCCCGACACCTGCGAGGTGAGGTGCATGACGTGGCTGTAGTACTCCAACGTCAACAGCTCGTCGACGTGCTCGGTGCCGAAGTCGACGACCCGCCCCACGTCGTTGCGGGCCAGGTCGACGAGCATGATGTGCTCCGCGATCTCCTTCGGGTCTTCGCTGAGCTCGCCGGCCATGCGGCGGTCGTCCTCGTCGGTGCGGCCCCGGCGCCGGGTGCCGGCGATGGGCCGGGAGATCACCCGCCCGTCGAGCAACTGCACCATCGGCTCGGGCGACGAACCCACCACCGTCACCTCGGGGTGGCGCACGAAGTACATGTACGGGCTCGGGTTCACCTGGCGCAGCGAGCGGTAGAGGTCGAAGGCGTCGGCTTCGAGGTCGAGGTCGAACCGCTGCGACAGCACCACCTGGAAGATGTCGCCCGCGAGGATGTGCTCCTTGGCCACGGCCACGGCCCGGGCGAAGGTGTCGGGGCTGACGGTGCGGGTGACCTTGGGCGGCGGGTCGGCGGGGTCGGGTGGTTCGAGCACGGGCTCGTCGAGGGGGCGGGCGCCGTCGGCGGCCATGGCGTCGATACGGCCGACGGCGGCGTCGTAGGCGGCGTCGAGCTCGTCGTCGGTCCACGTCGGTTCGACCACGACGTTGCTCAGCAACGTGACCCGCTGGCGCCAATGGTCGTAGGCGGCGATGTCGCCGATCACCGAGAGGACGGCGTCGGGCAGCCCTTGGTCGTCGGGCGGCACCGCCGGCAGGCGCTCGACCTCGCGCACGACGTCGTAGCCGAGGTACCCGACGACGCCGCCGTGCAACAGCGGCAGCTCGGGCAGCGAGGGCGACCGGTAGAAGTCGAGCATGGCTTCGAGGGCCGCCAATACCCCCCGGTCACGGGGCACCGAAGGCGGCAACACACCCTCGACGCGCAGTCGACCGTCGCGGGCCACGATCGTGGCCGACGGCCGGCGCCCGACGAACGACCACCGGCTCCAGCGTTCCCGCTCGACCGACTCGAAGAGGAAGGCGTTGGCTTCACCGTCGCCGGCCAGACGGGCGAAGGCCGCGACCGGCGTGGTGTAGTCGGCCAGCACCTCGCGCCACACCGGCACGACCGAATGGGAACGGGCCAGCGCCCGGAAGTCGCTACGGCTCGAGGTCATCGAGCGACCGGAAGTAACACGAGAACTCGCCGGTGTGGCACGCGCCCTTGCCGGCCTGCTGCACGACGAAGAGCAGCGAGCGCCCCTCGCAGTCGAAGTAGGCCTCTTGCACGAGTTGGACGTCGCCGGAGGTGTCGCCCTTGGCCCAGCGCTCGCCCCGGCTGCGGCTCCAATAGACCATCCGCCGGGATTGCAGCGTCTCCCGCAGCGTGGCCTCGGTCATGTAGCCGAGCATCAGCACCCGCTTGGTCTCGACGTCCTGGGCGATGGCCGGCACCCAGCCGTTGGCGTCGAAGGACACGTCCTCGATGCGCTCGATCGGCTTCACAGGTACAGCCCCGTGTTGCCCTCGATGCGCTCGGACGCGACCGCGTGGATGTCTCGTTCCCGGAGGATGAGGTAGTCGTCGCCCCTGACCTCGACCTCGTAGCGGTCTTCGGGGTTGAAGAGGACGAGGTCGCCGACCTCGATGCCCCTGACGTGGCTGCCGGCGGCCACGACCTCGGCCCAGGCGAGGCGCTTGCTGACCTGGGCGGTCGAGGGGATGAGCAGGCCGGCCTTGGTCGTGCGCTCGCCTTCGCTGGCCGGGATCTGCACCAGCAGGCGGTCGGCCAGCATCCGGATGGGTTGCTTCTGGCCGTCGCCGTCGATCGCCATGGTGGCTCCGACGTTACTGGCCGCTCTCACGGTAGTTGGACGCAAAACGACGCTCCCCTGCCGTTGGGGCCGTCCTCGACCCAGATGCGGCCCCGGTGGCGGTGGACGATCTTCTTGCAGATGGCCAGGCCCAGGCCCGAGCCGCCGACCTCGGCGCCGTGGTTGCGCTGGAACATGTCGAACACCCGCTCTCGTTGTCCGGGCGGGACGCCGGGGCCGTTGTCGGCGACGGTGATGAGGGTGCCGCCGTGGCCGGCGTCGTCCGCTTTCACAGTGACGGTCACGTGGGGGGTGTCGTTGGCGGGCACGAACTTGACGGCGTTTCCGATCAGGTTCTGGAGCAGGAGGGTGAGCATCCCTTGGTGGCCGTCGACGGTGCTGCGCTCGGGGGCGATGGTGACGTCGATGCGGGCCGCCCTGGCCTCGATGGATTCGGCCAGGTTGGCGATGACGTCGTCGGTGACCTCGGCCAGGTCGACGGGGCCGGGGGCGGCGTCCTTCGACGAGCCGGTGCGGGCGTACTGGAGGATGTCCTGGACGAGCCTGCGCATACGGTCGAGTGACTTGACCGACTGGTCGAGCCAGGCCGCGGCCTTGGGGTCGAGGGTGGCGCCGAAGTCGGACTGCAGCATCTCGAGGTAGCCGAAGGCGACCTGCAGCGGCTGGGCCAGGTCGTGGGAGGCGACGGAAGCGAAGTTGTCGAGGTCTTCGTTCGACCTCCTGAGTTCGCGGTTCTGGTGTTCGAGTTGGGCGACGGCCCGGGCCAGGGCGGCGTCGGCTTCCCGCCTGACGGTGATGTCGCGGGCGATGGACACGAGGCCGGTGATGGTGCCGTCGGGCCCTCGCACCGGCGACACGGTGATGGCGATCTCGACCCTGGTGCCGTCCTTGCGCCTGGCCATGGTCTCGACGTGTTGGATGGTGGCGCCGGCGGCGAAGCGTTCCCGGATGCGGGTGGGCTCGTCGGCCCGGTCGGAGGGGACGAGGTCGGCGGCCAGTTGGCCGAGGGCCTCCTCGGCGGTGTAGCCGAAGATGCGTTCCGAGGCGGGGTTCCAGCTCACGATGCGGCCCTCGGCGGTGGTGCCGATGATGGCGTCGGGAGAGGCGTCGACCAGGCCGACGAGGCCGGCGGTCCACTCGGCCGGGTCGAGGCCGCCGCTGTTCTCGGCGCTCCACGGCCAGGGCGCCATATTTTCGGGCGCGCCGACGTTCGCGCTTCTTGGGGCGCCCCCCCGGGGTGGGGGTTTATCACGGGGGTGTGACACCGCCGCCAGGAGGTGGGCGATGAGGTCGCCGGTGGCGATGCCCTTCTTGAGGACGGCGGCGGCCAGGTTTCTCGGGTCGTTGGGGACGGTGGGGGCGTCGGTCACCGTTCCCGAGAACACGACCACGACGGTGTCGGGGGCGGCTTCCTTGATGCGGGGCAGGACCGTCCAACCGTCGGGGCCTGGCATCTCCACGTCGAGGATGACGAGGTCGGGCTTGGTCGAGGCGACCACGGCCAGGCCCTCGATGCCGTCGGCCGCCTGGCCCACGACCTCGAACCAGCCGCTCTGCTCGAGCAGCAGGCGCAGGATGAGGCGGATCTCGGCCACGTCGTCGATGAGGACGACCCGGTGCATCACCTCGGCACCGGGCGCACGATCAGACCCGCCTGGCTCAGGCGCTCCTTGGCCTCGCCGATGGTGTACTCGCCGAAGTGGAAGATCGACGCCGCCAGCACGGCGTCGGCATGGCCGTCGCGGGCCCCCTCCACCAGGTGGTCGAGCCCGCCGACCCCGCCGCTGGCGATCACCGGTATGCGGCACGCGTCGACCACCGCCCTGGTGAGCTCGAGGTCGTAACCGTCCCTCGTGCCGTCGCGATCCATCGACGTCAGCAGGATCTCGCCCGCGCCCAACTCCTCGACGCGCGCCGCCCACTCCACCGCGTCGATGCCCGTCGGCCGGCGGCCGCCATGGGTGTGGACCTCGAAGTTCCTGGCGTCGATGGCCACGACCACGCACTGGCACCCGAACTCCATGGCGATCTCGCTGATGAGCTCGGGGCGCTCGACGGCGGCGGTGTTGACGCCGACCTTGTCGGCCCCGGCCCGCAGCAACCGCCTGGCGTCGTCGACGGTACGCACGCCCCCACCGACGGTCAGCGGGATGAAGACCTCCTCGGCCGTGCGCCGCACCACGTCCACCATGGTGTCGCGCTCGTCGGACGACGCCGTGATGTCGAGGAACACGACCTCGTCGGCGCCCTGGGCGTCGTACAGCGCGGCCAGCACCGCGGGGTCGCCGGCCTCACGCAGGTCGACGAACTGGACGCCCTTGACCACCCGGCCGGCGTCCACGTCGAGGCATGGGATCACCCTCACCGACTGCATTCGGCGATCGCCTCCTCGATCGTGAAGCGGCCTTCGTACAACGCCTTGCCCACGATCACGCCGGCCACGCCCGACGAACGCAGCGCCTCCAGGTCGGCCAACGACCCCACCCCGCCCGACGCCACCACCGGCACCGCGGTGGTGTCCATCACCGCCCGCAGCCCTTCGATGTCGGGGCCTTCGAGGGTCGCGTCCCTGGCGATGTTGGTGACCACGAAGGCGGCCGCCCCGGCGAACTCGGGCCAAGCCACGGCGTCGAGCAGGCCCACACCGCTGGCTTCTTCCCATCCCCTGGTGCGGATCTCGCCGTCGCGGTGGTCGAGGCCGATGGCCACCTGCTTGGGGTGGGCCGTGACCAACCGGCCGGCCGCTCCACGGTCGGCGATGGCCAGCGAGCCGAGCACGACGCGCGCCACGCCATCGGCCAGCAACGAGCCGTCGCGCACGCCCCCACCCGTCTGCACCGGCGTGGGCCCGACCGCACGAGCGATGGCGACCACGACCTCGCGGTTGTCGTCGCCCTGGGCCCGCGAGGCGTCGAGGTCGACGACGTGGACCCACGGCGCCCCGGCATCGGCAAAGCGCCGCGCCTGGGCCACCGGGTCGTCGCCGTACACCGTCTCCTGGGCGAAGTCGCCCTGGTAGAGGCGCACGCAGCGCCCGCCCCGCAGGTCGATGGCCGGGTAGAGCTCCATCACGCCGCCGGGGCCGAAGCCGCGTCGACGAAGTTCCGCAGCAACTGCAAGCCCACCGGGCCCGACTTCTCGGGGTGGAACTGGGTGGCCCACATGCGCTCGGCGGCGTTGCCGACCACGGCCGCCACCTCGCCGCCGTAGTCGCAGGTGGCCAGCACCGACGACCCGTCCGCAGGCTCGGCGGCATAGGAGTGGACGAAGTAGACCCACGGCTCGGGGCCGAGCCGTTGCAGCAACGGATCGTCGGCCGCCTTGAAGTCCAACAGGTTCCACTGCATCTGCGGCCGCTTCACCGTGTCGGCCAGCAAGCGGATGCGACCCGGCAGGATGCCCAGCCCCTTGGCGTCGGGGTCTTCGTCGGACGACTCGTACAGCAACTGCATTCCGACGCAGATGCCGAGGAAGGGAGTGCCGGCCTCGACGGCTTCGTAGGCCACCCGGTCCAGGCCGGAAGAACGCAGCGCGTCCATGCACGCGCCGAAGGCGCCGACGCCGGGGAGCACGACCGCGGTCGCGCCCTCGGCCTCCTCCGCCGTCGTCACCAGGCGGGCGTCGGCCCCCACCCGCTGCAACGCCTTCTGGGCCGAGCGGAGGTTGCCGATCCCGTAGTCGAGGACCGCGAGCATCAGGGCTAAAGGCTTCCCTTGGTGGACGGCACGCCCGTGCCCTCGATGCGCACGGCGTCGCGCAGGCAACGGGCCACCGCCTTGAACGCGGCCTCGAGGATGTGGTGGGTGTTGCGCCCGCTGCGCAGGCGCACGTGCAAGGTGATGCCGGCGGCGGTGGCGAACGACTGCCAGAAGTGTTCGCCGAGCTGGGGGTCGAAGGGCGGCGTGCCCAGCGCCACCGGGTCGAGGGGCCCAGGGAACTCGACATCGTAGACCACGAACGGCCGGCCGGAAAGGTCGAGGGCGACCTCCACCAAGGCCTCGTCGAGGGGCAGGAGGATCGAGGCGAACCGGCGCACGCCCGCCTTGTCGCCGAGCGCGTCCTTCAACGCCTCGCCGAGCACGATGGCGACGTCCTCGACGGTGTGGTGGGTGTCGACGTCGAGGTCGCCGCTGGCCTTCACGTCGAGGTCGAACCCGCCGTGCTTGCCCAGTTGCGAGACCATGTGGTCGAAGAACGGCAGCCCGGTGTCGACGGTGGCCACGCCGGCGCCGTCGACGTCGAGGGTCACCTCGATGTTCGTCTCCTTGGTCGAGCGCGACTTGGTGGACGTGCGGTGGCTCATGCCAGTACCTCTCCGAGGGCGTCGAGGAAGCGGTCGTCCTCGGCGGGGGTGCCGACGGTGACCCGCAGGCAATCGGTCAAGCGGGGCGAACCCCACGAGCCGCAGTTGCGCACGAGGACGGAACGGTCGACAAGGCCCTGCCACACGTCGTCGCCCGAACGACCGGTCGGACGGAACAGGACGAAGTTGGCGTCCGACGGCCACGTCTCGACGGGCAACGAAACCAAGCCCGCGACCAAACGCTCGCGCTCGGCGACCAACCCCGCGACCCGCGCCTGCATCTCGTCCTGGTAACGCAGGGCCAGGCGGCCGGCGACCTGCTTGACGGTGTCGAGGTGGTAGGGCAACACCCGCTTCTCCAGCTCGGCGACCACCGACGACGGGCCCACGAGATACCCGAGGCGGAAGCCGGCCATCGACCACGTCTTGGAGTACGTCCGGGTGACGACGAGAGGGCGGGCGTCGTCGACCAGGTCGAGGGCCGACCACGAAGAGAACTGGCCATAGGCCTCGTCGACCACGACCAGGCCGGGCGCGAGGTCGAGGATCTCGTCCAGCAGGGGCCTGGGCTCGGCCCCGCCCGTCGGGTTGTTGGGCGAGCACACGAACGTCAACGCCGGTGACGACTCGGCCACCACCCGCTTGACCTCGCCGACGTCGAGCAGGAAGTCGGCGCCCCGCTCGCCTTCCACCACCGTCGTCGACGTCAGCCGGCCGATCTGGCCGTGCATCGCATAGGTCGGCTCGAACACCGCGCACGATCGGCCGGCGCCGCCGAACGTGAGGAACAGCGTCTGCAACACCTCGTTGCTGCCGTTGGCGGCGAAGACCTGGTCGGCACGCACGCCGTGGAGCTCGGCCAGCGCGGCCCGCAACTCCGAAGCGCCGCGGTCGGGGTAGCGGTGGAAGTCGATGCGCTCGAGCTCGGCCACCACCGAGCCGACCCACTCGGGCGGCGGCCCGTAAGGCGATTCGTTGGTGTTGAGCCGCACCTCGACGTCGACCTGGGGCGAGTGGTAGCCCTGCAACGAGCCCAGGTTGTCGACCGGTTCGGGGAACGTCATCGCGACCCCCGCAACCGCACCGACTCGGCGTGGGCGGCCAGGCCCTCGGCCTCGGCGATGGCCGCCACGTGAGGAGCGAGCCGGGCCAGGGCGGTCTCGTCCACCGACACCACGTGGATCTGCTTGCAGAAGTCGTCGACCCGCAGCGCGCCGGCGAAGCGGGCCGAACCGTAGGTGGGCAGCACGTGGCTCGGCCCGGCGATGTAGTCGCCCACGCTGGCGGGCGCGTAGGCGCCGGTGAACACCGCGCCGGCGTGGCGCACCAACGGCAGCAACGCGTCCGGGTCGGCGGTCATGAGCTGCAGGTGCTCGGGGGCGATGGCGTTGGCCACCTCCATCGCCTGCTCGGGCCCGTCGACCAGGGCCACGTAGGAGTTGCGTTCGAGGTTGTCGACGATGACGTCGCGCCGGGGCGACTCCGCGGCCAGCTTGTCGACCATGGTCGTGATGCGGTCGGCCGCCTCCTCGCTCCACGTGATCAACCACGCCAGGCCGTCGGGCCCGTGCTCGACCTGGACGATGAGGTCGATGGCGGCGTACTCGGGGGGCGTGGTGTCGTCGGCGACGACCACGACCTCGCTCGGGCCCGCGAACGACGAGGGCACGCCCACGAGGCCGCTGACCTCGCGCTTGGCCTGGGAGACGTAGATGTTGCCAGGGCCGACGATGACGTCGACCGGCCTGATCGATTCGGTGCCGTAGGCCATGGCGCCGATGGCCGCGGGGCCGTTGCAGCCGTAGACCTCGTCGACCCCGGCAAGGGCGGCGGCGGCCAGGATGCCGGAGGCCACCGTGCCGGTGGTGCGGTCGGGCGGCGAGCACAGGACGACCTCGGGCACGCCCGCGACCCGGGCCGGGATGACCGTCATCAGCACGGTCGAGATGAGGGGCACGGCCCCGCCGGGCACGTACACCCCGGCCCGGTCGACCGGGCGGCG
>JAXDPV010000270.1:0-6045 GCA_034668185.1 Actinomycetota bacterium | reverse complement strand
TGGTCGAGTTCGACGCGTCGGACGTCGACACCCCGAGGTAGCCGGCGGGGGCGGCGGCCTGGCCCGACTTCAGCCTCTCGGCGATCTGCTTGGCGGTGTCGATCGGGATGGCGAAGCCGATGTTCTGGGCCCCGGCCTCGACGGCGATGGCGGTGTTGATGCCGATGACCTCGCCGGCGGCGTTCACCAAGGGCCCGCCCGAGTTGCCCGGGTTGATGGCGGCGTCGGTCTGCAGCATCCCCGAGAGGTCGCCGATCGAGCGGTCGAGGGCGGACACGATGCCCCGGGTCACGCTCGGGTCGCCCCGCAACCCGAGGGCGTTGCCGATGGCGACCACGTCGGCGCCGACCTTCACGTTGTTGGACTCACCGAGCTGGGCGACGACCAGGCCTGAGGTGTCGGAGATCTTCAGCAGGGCGATGTCGTGGGCGGTGTCGGCCCCGACGATGGTGGCGGCGCGGGCCTGCTTGTCGGTCGGCATCGTCACCGTCACCGTGGTCGCGCCGCTCACGACGTGGGCGTTGGTGAGCACGTAGCCGTCGGCGCTGTAGACGAAGCCCGAGCCCTGCCCGCTCGAGCGGGGGCCGCGGGCCTGGATGTCGACGACGGCGTTCTCCACCGCCGACAACACCGCGGCCACGTCGAGGCCGGCGCCGGCGTTGGCCACCACCGTGCGGGTGACGGGCGCGACCGAGCCGGCCGACTTCGTCCCCCCGCCCGAGACTTGCGCGCCGACGGCGCCACCAACGGCGCCGCCGGCGAGCACGAGGGCGAGGGCTCCGGCCACACGGGCGGAACGTCGGCGGGGCTCACCCGCCCTCGGAGGGGGAGGAGCCGGCAGCGTGGGCGCTGGGGTACCGGCCGCCGCCGGCTCCTCGATGTTCGCTGTCACCGGCCGGTCGCCGTCCTCCATCGGAGGCGCCTCGGGCAGGTGCCAGAGCATTCGTTCTGCGGTCATGGTCCCAGGAGACAGGCCCAACCTGGGGTTCGACTGTGAAGACACTGTGGCCGTCCTAGGAGTTGACCGGCGAGGCCGGCTGGACCGGGGGCGACGACAGGGGTACGAGGGGCGGGCCCGGGATGGGCTCGCCGTAGAGCGGCAACTCGAGGAGGAACTCGGCCCCGCCAACCGCGCTCGGCTTGACCCCGGCCCGGCCGCCGTGGGCGTCGGCGATGGCGGCCACGATGGCCAGCCCGAGGCCGCTGCCGCCGGCGTCGCGGGCCCGCGAGGGATCGGCGCGGTAAAAGCGCTCGAACACCTTGGCCTGCTGCTCGGGCGAGAGGCCCGGCCCGTTGTCGGACACCGACACCTGCGCCTTCGGGCCCTCGGCCCGCACCGCCACCGTGGCCGCGGTGCCCGCGGGCGTGTGGGCCCGCACGTTGGCCAGCAGGTTGTCGAGCACCTGGCGCAACCGCAGCCGGTCGCCCTGGACCTCGACCGAGCCGGTGACCTCCAACCGCAGCGGCCTGGTGTCGTCGATGGCGCGGGCGGCGTCGACGGCGTCGGCCGCCACCGCCCCGAGGTCGACGGTCGCCTGTTCGAGCGGACGGCCCTGGTCGAGGCGGGCGAGGAGCAAGAGGTCGTCGACGAGCACGCCCATGCGCACGGCCTCGGTCTCGATGCCTTCGAGCAGGCGGCCGAGATCCTTGGGCCGGCGGTTGGCGCCCCGCTCGAACAGCTCGGCGTAGGCGCGGATCGACGTCAGCGGCGTGCGCAGCTCGTGGGACGCGTCGGCCACGAAGCGGCGCAGCCGGTCCTCCGACGCCTTGCGTTCGGCGAAGGCCCGTTCGATCTGGCCGAGCATGGTGTTGAGGGCCCGTCCGAGGCGGCCGATCTCGGTGCGTTCGTCCTCGAGGCCGACCCGTTGGCTGAGGTCGCCGGCGGCGATGGCCCCGGCGGTGTGGCCGATGTCGTCGAGGGGCTTGAGCCCGACCTGCACCAGCGAGCGGGCCAGGCCGAGGCCGGCGGCCAGCGCCAGCGCGGTGACCGCGAACTCGACCAGCAGCAGGCGTTGCAACGTCGAGTCGACCTCGGCCAACGGGAGGGCGAGGGTGAGGTAGCCACCCGGGATCCTCCACGTCGACACCCGGTAGCGGGCGCCGCCGCTCGACACGGTGATCGTCGTCCGCGGGTCCTCGTTGCGCCCGGTGGAGACGGCCTCGGGCAGCGGCAGCGACGCCGGCATCGTGGGGACGACCTGCTGCTGGTCCGGGCGGGTGAGGGGGATCTTCTGCACGACCCGGCCGTCGGCGTCGCGGGCCTCGACGTAGACGCCGGGGGCGAGCGCGCTCACGTCCTGGAGATCGACGCGACCGCCCCGCCCCTCCCGCCAGAACGGGTTGTGGGCCGCGGTGAGCTGCTGGTCGACGCGCGTCAGGAGGAACGACCTCAGCGACACGTAGGTGGCGGCGTCGACGGTCATGGCCACCGCCGCGCTCACCACCAGCAGGACGATCAGGACGCGGGCGCGGAGCGACACGTTGCTCAGTCGGGAGCGAGTCGCAGGCTGTAACCGACCAGGCGGACCGTCTGGATCAGCGGCGGGCCGAGCCGGTCGAGCTTCTTGCGGAGGTAGCTCACGTAGGTCTCGACCACGTTGGCGTCGCCGTCGAAGTCGTACTGCCACACGTGGTCGAGGATCTGCGCCTTCGACAACACCCGGCGTGGGTTCAGCATGAAGTAGCGCAGCAGGTTGAACTCGGTGGCCGTCAGGTGTACGGCCGTGCCGGCCCGCCAGACCTCGCGGGTCTCCTCGTCCATGACCAGGTCCTCGACCCGCAGGACGCTCTCCTCTTCGTTGTCGGCGGGGCCGGTGCGGCGGAGCACGGCCCGCACCCGGGCCACGACCTCGGCCAGGCTGAAGGGCTTGGTGACGTAGTCGTCGCCGCCGACGGTCAGGCCGCTCACCTTGTCCTCGGTGGCGTCGCGGGCGGTGAGGAAGAGGACGGGCGTGCGCAACCCGTCGGCCCGGAGGCGGCGGGTCACCTCGAGGCCGTCGAGGTCGGGGAGCATGACGTCGAGGACGATGAGGTCGGGCAGGAACTGGGTCGCGGCGCTGAGCGCACCCCGGCCCGTCTTCTCCGACCTGACGTCGAAGCCCTCGTAACGCAGGGCCGTCCCCACGGCGTCGGTGATGCTCTGCTCGTCGTCGACCACGAGGATGCGTGCGGTCATGGCCACCACTTTCCCATGGCCCGCTGGCCTATGGCTGAGCGCCACCTGGGCGCCACCTGTGAACCCTCCACCACCCGCTTTCGGTCACGAGCGCGTGCTATGCCGCGCGCTTTTGGCCGAAAGCAGGGAGGGCTGCCGGCGCTTTCGGCCACGAGCGCGTGCTATGCCGCGCGCTTTTGGCCGAAAGCCGGCTTTAGCTGACGGTGGTGGGCGGCGAGGCCGGCGGCTCGCCCGGGTTGCCGGGGTCGCCGCGCTTGCCGGGGCCCTTGGGGGCCCAGCGGTCGTGGCGGTCGCCGACGGCGGTGCGGTCGCGGACCTCGACGGCCTTGGTGGTGTCGCCGGTGACGACGCCGAGCACGCCGACCTGGTCGCCCACCTTCACGTCGCCGATGCCGTTGTCGCCGGCCTCGACCACGGTGCCGTCGTCGACGGCGTAGGTCTTGGTGTAGCCGTCCTCGCTCTTGACGGTGATCGAGGTCGGGCTGACGTCGGTGACCTCGCCGTGCTGCGAGGCCATCGTCTGGTAGCCGCCGCCGGGCGCGGGCACCACGAACTCGCCGTGGATCCCCATGCCCATCCCGCCCTCTTTGCCCATGCGGCCGCGGCCATGGTCGTGGTCGGGCGCGCCGGGCGCGCTGGGGGCGCGCATCGCCGGCGGCGGGGCGGCAGGGGCGATGGGGTCGGGGGCGGTGACGGCACCGGCGAGGGCGGTGGCGCCGACGGCCAGGCCGGCGGCCACGCCCATGGCGATGGTGATCTTCATGCCGCGGGAACGGGGGGCTTCGTCCATGGCCCCATCGTGAACGGCGTACCTGGGAACAGGCTGGGAGTCCCCAGCAAACAATGTTCGGGTTCTCAGCCCGCGCTCAGACACCAATGGTTTGGTGCCGAGGTGTTCCACGCCACCTACATCGCCAAGGAGCTGCGGCACCGCCTCGGCCGCACGCTGCTGACCGCACTCGGCCTTGCCATGGGCGTCGGCCTGGTGCTCGGGATCATCGGGGTGTCGCAGGGGCTCGACGACGCGCAGGCGGAAGTGCTCGCCCCGCTGAAGTCGGTCGGCACCGACATCCTCGTGACCCGGGTCGCGGGCTCGACCGCCAACGCCACCACGACGCCCACCACGACCGCACCAGCCAACCAGGGACAACCCGGCGGGTTCTTCAACAACAACCGCAACGGTGGACTGAACCAGGCCGACGTCAACGCGCTGCTGGCCGAGAACTCCAACGTCGTCACCGACCTGTCGAAGCTCGGCAACCCGGGCGACCAGTTCACCCGTGACTTCTTCCTCTCGGCCACGTTGGTGAGCTTCCCCCAGGACGCGGTCGACGAGATCGCCAAGCTCGACGGCGTGACCAGCGCAACCGGCGGGCTCGTGCAACTGGCGTCGCACCAGACGGGCACGGTGCCGAAGATCGTGGCCTCGGTCCAGACCGGCGGACAGACCTTCACCCAGACGGTGCGCCCCGACCCGATGACCGACGCCGAGCGGGCCGCGTTCCAGCAGTGTCTGGCCGACAAGGGCGTGCAGATCGGTGGCGACGGCGCCGCCGGCGGAACCCAACAGGCCGGCCCCCCAGCCGGGGGTGGCGGTGGAGGCGGCGGAGGCGGCGGCGGTCGAGCCGGCAACCCGGCGTTCGACGACTGCCTGCCGGCCCGCTTCCGCGAGTTCCGGGCCCAGTTCACCTCGCCCCTCCAGACAATCGAGCAAGCGGTCAACCCGCCCCAGACCGACATCAAGAGCGAGAGCTACACCGCCGCCGGCGTCGACCCGTCGCAGCCGAACGTCGGCCTCGTCACCAAGGAGCAGCTCACCGGCGGGCGGTGGCTGGCCACCGACGCCAAGGACGAGGTCATGGTGAACGTGGCCTACGCCAACACCAAGTCGCTCGCCATCGGAGGCACGATCCCGATCAACGGCGTCGACTACAAGATCGTGGGCCTGGTGCGGCCGACGTTGAGCGGCAGCACGGCCGACGTCTACTTCCCGCTGGCCACCCTGCAAGAACTGGCCGGCAAGGCGTCGAGGGTGACCTCGGTGCTGGTGAAGGTGAAGGATTCGGGGTCGGTCGACAAGGTGGCCGCCGCCATCCGCACGCAACTCCCCGGGGCCGAGGTCGTGACCACCAAGGCGCTGGCCGACCAGGTGACCGGCAGCTTGGCCGACGCCCGCAGCCTGGCCGGCCGGTTGGGCGGGGCGCTGGCCGCCATCGTCCTCGGCTCGGCGTTCGTGATCGCGGTGCTGCTCACGCTGTCGTCGATCTCCAAGCGGGTGCGGGAGATCGGCACGCTGCGGGCCATCGGCTGGTCGAAGGCGAGGGTCGTGCGCCAGTTGCTCGGCGAGACGCTCGGGATCGGGTTGCTCGGCGGCGTGCTCGGGCTCGGCGTCGGGGCGTTGGTCGCGGCCGCGGTGGCGGCGTTCTCGCCGTCGCTCACGGCCACGTCGGCCGGCATCCCCGGCCTCGGGAGCTCGTCGGCCCAACTGGCCCAGGTGTTCGGCCAGGCGACGACCAACGCAGCCGCGACCACGCGGCACTTCACGCTCTCGGCGCCGCTGCGGCCCACGACGCTGTTGCTCGGCGTCGGCTTCGCTCTGGTCGGCGGCTTGCTGGCCGGTTTGGTTGGCGGATGGCGGGCGGCCCGGTTGGCGCCGGCCGTGGCCTTGCGAGACTTGGGATGACGGAGATGGATGCGCTCTACGAACTGAAGGACGTCCGCCGCACGTACAGGACCGGGGGCGGTGAGGTCCACGCGCTGGCGGGTGTCGACCTCACCATCGATCCCGGCGAGTTCCTCGTGATCGAGGGGCCGAGCGGCTCGGGCAAGAGCACGATGCTCCAACTGCTCGGCGCCCTCGACCGGCCGAC
>JAXDPV010000269.1:0-3928 GCA_034668185.1 Actinomycetota bacterium | reverse complement strand
AGCGACCATCTCGCCGTCCGCTTGGAGCTGGGCCTGCCCGAGGAACTGGCCGACCTCGGAGCCCTTCTAGGCACCGCACTGAACAGGGGCGACTACCTCAGACTGCTCGAAGCCGGCCTCACCTCCGTCGAGTCGCTCAGAGATCGCGGTCTCGACGGTCTCGCAGACCTCCTCGGGGCGGACGCCGCCAACCGCGTAGGAGCGATCGTCGAGCCGTAAAGGCTGCTGCGGCTACGCGGACCTTCCTGTCTTCCGAGTGACGGGACCGTCGCCGAACCGGCGGCGAGCGTTTCGCCGCCACCTCGCGAAGGTCACTGCGAATCGACTGCGGCCCAGAACTGGTCGACCGGAATGCGGAGAGAGTCGGCGAGCAGCCGGTGGTCGAGCAGCGAGTTGTCCGCGAGCTTGGCCAGCGGCTGCCCTTTGGGAGTCGGGTCGCCGATGACGAGGCGCGTCAGGATGGCGTCGCGCACGACGCGCCGCAGGGACGGGAGGTCCACACTGTCCGGCTCACTTCCGTGCGCGTAGGCGGAGCGGGCACCGTACGCATCCTTGACGAGTTGGGCGATGGCGCGCCGTTCCTCGTCGTCGCGGCCGGCGAGGACAGCAGCGCGTTGCACGACCTTGCGGGTGAGCTCGGTCCTCTCCGACTCGTCGCCTGTGAGCAGGCCCTCTAGGGCGATCACGTAGTGGAGCACTGCGTCGGCGTTGAGCTCGGAGAGAACCTCCCCCTCGCCGTGCGCGCGTTCGCTTGCCGTGAGGAAGTGCTCGGCCACGCGCCGGAACCGTGCCACTCGCTCCCTTGCTCCCTTCGTTGATGGAACGGGTTCTGCAACTGCGCGAGCGAACAGGGGGGCCGTCTGGGCGAGGAACCGTCGAAGACGGGTCTCGTTCTCGGCGTCGACCACATAGTCGCCGTGGCGGACGACCTCGATCTCGGTGACGCCATCAGGCGTCCAAGGCTCGGTGTAGACGCGGTCGAACAGCACGTCGACCCGCCGGGCGGGCTCCACGTCGTACTGCGCCCACAGCTGCACGACCGCGTTGTGGAACAGGCTGAGCGCCAGGAGCGGCTGCCACAGCGAGTGCGCCGGCCGCACGTTCCAGTACAGGATCAGGCCGCTGTGGGGGGACCCGTCGGGGTCGACGCGGCGGAGCATCGCCAAACCTGGGTACAGGTCCAGGTTTAACGACTTGCGCGGCTCGGCGTACCTCGCCGTGGACGGGAGCCCGATCAGGGCCGCCAACTCGACCTTCGTTGGCGTCGCCAGCTCCCAACCGTCGACGACCTCAATGGGCATCGAGAGAGTGACGTCGGCGTCGAGGATCGCGTACTCCCACACCGGGACGCTCGGGCCCGCGAGGAACTGGGCGAGTTCGGCCGCCAGCGCGCCAGCGTCCAGGTCCTCTCCGGCCAGCAGTGCTCCGGCGACGCCAGTCTCGGTCAGAGCCCTCGCCGTGAGCGTCCGGCCCGCCCGTCGCTCCGTGCTGCCTTCGGCCGGTTCACGCACCAGGTAGCAGTTCGCCGTCGCCTTCTCGACCGCGGCCGCGTCGACGTCGGTCGCCGACGGCAGAGCCGCCAGCTCGGCTGCGAACTCGTCTTCGGTCGGCTTGGTCTCGCCGCTCGACAACTGGTCGCGGCGGGCGACTGCGTCGTCGATGAACCGGCGAAGAGCCGATTCCAACGCTTCCCGAGGCGGCACCCGACGAGGGTACGGCCGGGCCGGCACACGGCCCCGGCATTTCTCACAACGGCTGCTGGCCCCCTTCTTCGGAGGCGGCGAGCGCCGCCCGCCACTCCCGTGGGAATCCGTCGAGCGCGCCGAGGTCGAGATTGAGCGCGTCCGCCACCTGATTGGCATGGCCACGCACCATGGCGATTGCCAGGCCGAGGCGACGGTCCTCTCCGACATAAGGGCGCCCGTACGCCACGACACACGACTCCGCAAGGCCGTGGCCTCGGATCCGCCGCTCCTTGACCGCTCGGTCACGCAGCGCGAGCTGAGAGCACGATTGCATCCGAACCACTGACAGGCTGATCAGCCGAGCCACTGACGACCACAAAAAGGCACCAGGAGCAGATGGTGGAGCAACAACCTGGACGATCACTCACGTCCACTGACAGCAAGGTCCAGGGAAGGTCACACACTGGCACATCAAGCTGCTAGGCGGGCGGCGTCGTCCCTGTCAGGTCGCCAACCGCGTACACAACCGCCAGGACGCGGGTGAACGGAGCTCGCCGCTAGCCGATCCTGAGCTTGTCGGCAACCCGAACGAGCGAGTGCAGGCTTTCATTGACGTCGTGCGGAGTGACGTCTGCTCCGTGAACCACGCCGTTCCGCGTCTTCAGAACGCGACGAAGTGTGGCGACATCCGCCTCAGAGATAAGGCCTGCGCCTCGGAGACGCTCGAACAGTTCACTCAGGGGCATCCGAGCGACAGCGGACTCTCCAACCACTTCTCCCAAAGACGCCTTTGCGTCGATTTCGAAACTCGCCCACGCGCGGATGAAGTCCCCCTCGACGTCGCGCAAAGGGTAGGACGAGAGCTCAAGCCCGCCTAGCCGGAGGCGCCGAATCGAAATAGTGCCGACTGCGCTCAGCGAGGCGACAAAGACACCCACAACTGCGCCGATCGCCGCCAGGCGATCGGTTGAGCTGGCGGAGTCCGTCGCGCGAATGAGAAGTACGACGCCGCTTCCTGCCGCGATGGCGACGCCAAGGGCGGCGTAGACGCCCAAGAGCGCAACGAACCTCGACCGTCGTTGCGAATAGGAGTCCGCTGACCGCTGCTCGGACTCATAAGCACGGGCGACATCAGAGACCGTGATCTCATTTGAACCCGACCGCCTGGCGGCGACCGCAGCCCGACGTAGTAGCGACCGACGGAAGTCCTCGGTGAACTCAGAGAGGACCTCTGATGCCGCTGGCGTCAGGAGTTCGTGATCGTCTGCCGAGTGCTGCGTCATCGATCGCTCACGAATTCGTAGCTCACGGCGATGGCAGCAATCAGGAGCCCCACCGCAAACGCCAGCTGTCCTGGCCCGGTACCCATGTTCGATGCCCCAATGCCGAGTACGGCAGTGCCACCAAGTCCAGCAAACCGCGCCGTGATCGCTTTGCCGGACCGCTTCCGCCGAGCGAAACCCCGCCGCACAACATGATCCGCATCTCGAATCATCGCGGGGGTCACCTCCGGTGAAGCCCCCTCGGTGTTAAGCGCCGCCTCAAGGCGGTTTGCCTCATTCACTAGGTCTACCGTGAACAAGCCAATGAGGCGCTCAGCCTCGTCCCGGGCACTCGAGTTCAAACTTTCAATAGCTTCAGCTGGGTCCATGGCGATCTGCTCGGAGTGATCGTACGCGGCTCGGCGAGGTGCATGGCGTAAAGGCCGGCCACACCGAGGCCTCCGACCTTTGCCGGAGCGGCAGCTTTCGCAGACATCCCGGAACCCTCGCGGGGCACCGTCCTCCGATTTTGGATGACGCAAAATCCCCGCTGTGGCGCGAGAGCGCAGGGCTTCAGGTATACCGCCCGGTCGGTTCAGCATCGCACGGAAAGTCGCGAGCGATCCCGACAGGCTGCTCCTGCTCCGCGCCGATCCACGCCATTGAACCTTCAGTTCACAGCTCGGCGGCTTTGGTCAAGCCAGGTGGCGATGTCGTCGGGGTCGAACCGGATGAGGTGGCCCCACTTGATGAAGGGGATGCGGCGCTCGGCGATCAGGCGGCGGACGTGGCGCTCCTTGACGCCCAGGTGGGCGGCGAGCCCCGGCACCTCGAGGAGCCGGGGCGCCGTCGCCTTATCGATCATCGGGGCTCGGTCGGGCGTCGGTCGGTCCTTGTCGTTGATGGCAGTCACGGGCAGCAACGTGCGCCAGTTAACTGACTTGACACCTGACCGCTCGGCTGACAGCGCTACGCCACGTC
>JAXDPV010000268.1:0-3692 GCA_034668185.1 Actinomycetota bacterium | reverse complement strand
CCCCCCCCCACGGCGGCACAGGCCGCCGCGCTCAATCAGCCGGTGGTGGGGATGGCGGCGACGGCGTCGGGCAAGGGGTATTGGCAGGTGGCCAGGGACGGCGGGGTGTTCGCCTTCGGGGACGCCGCCTTCCTCGGGTCGATGGGCGGGACCCGGCTGAACCAGCCGATCGTGGGGATGAGCCCGACCCCGACGGGCAAGGGCTACTGGCTGGTGGCCAGCGACGGCGGCATCTTCAGCTTCGGCGACGCCACCTTCGCCGGCTCGACGGGCGACATCAGGCTCAACCAACCCATCGTCGGCATGAGCCCGACGCCGAGCGGCAAGGGGTACTGGCTCGTCGCCAGGGACGGCGGCATCTTCGCCTTCGGCGACGCCGGCTTCGTCGGGTCGACCGGCGATATCCGCCTGAACCAACCGGTCGTCGCCATGGCCCCGACGCCGACGGGCAAGGGCTATTGGCTGGTAGCCAGCGACGGCGGCATCTTCAGCTTCGGCGACGCTGCATTCGTGGGCTCGACCGGCGACATCCACCTGAACCAACCCATCGTCGGCATGGCGTCGAGGCCGACGGGCAAGGGCTACTGGCTGGTCGCAAGCGACGGCGGCATCTTCGCCTTCGGCGACGCGCCCTTCCTCGGTTCGGCCGGCGCCATCAAGCTCAACCAACCGGTGGTGGGCATGGACTCGACGCCGGCCGGCGATGGGTACTGGTTGGTGGCCAGCGACGGCGGCGTCTTCACCTACGGCAACGCCACCTTCGCCGGCTCGCCCCAGGAGCAGGCCGCGCCCGCCGACCCCACGATCCAGGTCGCCACCGTCGTCGGCGGCCTCGACCACCCGTGGGACATCGGGTTCACGCCCGACGGCACCATGCTGTTCACCGAGCGTTCCGGCAAGCTCAAGGCGAGGCTCACCGACGGCACCGTCCGCCTGCTGGCCGACATCGGCCCCGACCTCTACACCCAGGGCGAGGACGGCCTCCTGGGCATGGCCGTCGACCCGAACTACGCCGGCAACCGTGCCGTCTACACGTGCGCGACCAACGCCTCACCGAGGGAGGTGCGGGTGATGAGGTGGTCGGTGGCGTCCGACTACTCGTCGGCCACGAGGACGAACAACCCGCTGCTCGGCGGCATCCCGTCGGCGGCCACGATCCACAACGGCTGCCGCCCCCGCTTCGGCCCCGACGGCATGTTGTGGGTCGGCACCGGCGACTCGGCCCAGGGCCCCAACCCGCAGAGCACGTCGTCGCTCGGGGGCAAGGTGCTGCGCATCCGCCCGGCCGACGGCGGCGCCGCGCCGGGCAACCCGTTCGGCAACGCCATCTACACCTTGGGCCACCGCAACGTCCAAGGGCTGGCGTGGCGGCCGGGCACCGACCAGATGTTCTCGGTCGAGCACGGCCCCGATCGCGACGACGAGGTCAACCGCCTGCGCCCCGGCGGCAACGGCGGGTGGGACCCGAACAACGGCGGCTCCTACGACCAGAGCCGCCCGATGACCGACCTCGCCAAGTTCCCCGATGCCATGCGGCCGGTGTGGACGTCGGGCTCGCCCACGGTGGCACCGTCGGGTGCGACCTTCGTGACCGGCAGCGCGTGGGGCGGATGGAACGGCGCCCTGGTCGTGGCCTGCCTCAAGGGCAGCCAACTGCTGGTGATGAACATGGACGCCGAGGGCAACGTCGCCCGGGTCACCAAGGCGCTGACCAACCAGGGCCGCCTGCGATCGGTGGTGCAAGGCCCCGACGGCAGCCTCTACGTCAGCACCGACAACGGCAGCGGCGCCGACAAGATCCTGCGGGTCAGCCCCTAAGCGGGGAGCTGGGCCTCGATGGCCGCGACCAGGGTCTCGTCCTCGGGCGCGACCAGCGGACGGAAGCGGCCCACGACCTCGCCCTCGGGCGACAGGAGGAACTTCTCGAAGTTCCACGTGACGTCGCCGGCCTTGCCCTCGGCGTCGGGCGTCTGGGTGAGGATTTCGTAGACGGGGCTGCGGTCGTCGCCGTTGACGTCGACCTTCGAGTACAGCGGGAAGGTCACGCCGTAGGTGGTCGAGCAGAACTCCTGGATCTCCTCGGCCGTGCCCGGCTCCTGCCCCTTGAACTGGTTGCAGGGGAAGCCGACGACCGAGAAGCCACGCCCGGCGTATTGCTCGTGCAGCTTCTCCAGGCCCTCGTACTGGGGCGTGAGGCCGCACTTGGAAGCGACGTTCACCACGAGGACGGCCTTGCCCTTGAGCTCGGCCAGGCTGGTGGGCTCGCCCCCGAGGGTGGTGAGCGGGATGTCGTAGATCGAGGACATGGGGACCATGTCTACGCCATCGACCGGCCCTTTGGTACCCTGGGGGCTCAGATCGAGCGAGCCAATCGGGCCGCTCACGGGTCACCTCACTCGCAGTCGTCCTGTCCGGGATGGCGTCGCCCCGAGGCGGCCCATCCGACGGAATCAGAACAGGACAACCGAACGTGACCACCACTTTCGAGGCGCTCGGCGTCTCGGCGGACCTCGTGCAAGCCCTCGCCGAGCAGGGCATCGACGAGCCCTTCGCCATCCAGAGCCTCACCATCGAGGACGCCCTCGCCGGCCGCGACGTGTGCGGCAAGGCCAAGACGGGCTCGGGCAAGACCCTCGGCTTCGGCCTCCCCCTCATCCAGCTCACCAAGCCGGCCGAGCCCAAGCGGCCCCACGCGCTGGTGCTCGTGCCCACCCGCGAGCTCGCCGTCCAGGTGAAGGCCGTGATCGGGCCCCTCGCCGAGGTGCGGGGCCTGCGCACGCTGGCCGTCTACGGCGGCGCCCCGATGGATCGCCAGATCAAGGCCCTGCAGCGGGGCGTCGACATCATGATCGCCACGCCCGGCCGGCTCATCGACCTCGGCGACCGCGGCGACCTGTCGGTGGCCGACGTCAAGATCCTCGTGCTCGACGAAGCCGACCGCATGGCCGACATGGGCTTCATGCCCCAGGTGCAGTGGGTGCTGCGACGGATGGAGCAGGAGCACCAGACGCTCCTGTTCTCGGCCACGCTCGACGGCGACATCGACTACATCGTGCGCAACCACATGAACGACCCGGTGCGCCACGAGGTCGAGTCCTCGACCGCCACCGTCGACGAGATGCTGCACCGGTTCTTGAAGGTCCACGAGATGGACAAGGTGAAGGTGGCCGCCACCATCTCCCGCTCGGCCTACCGGACGTTGATCTTCAGCCGCACCAAGCGGGGCGCCGACCGGCTGGTCGACCAGCTAAAGCGGGAGGGCATCAAGGCCGGCGCGCTGCACGGCGACCTGGCCCAGAGCGTGCGCCAGCGGGCGTTGAAGCAGTTCGCTGACGGCGATCTGCCGGTGCTGGTGGCCACCGACGTGGCCGCCCGCGGCTTGCACATCGAGGGCGTCGACGTCGTCATCCACTACGACCCGCCCGAGGACGAGAAGGCCTACCTCCACCGGTCGGGCCGCACCGCCCGGGCCGGCAAGCAGGGCGTCGTCGTGACCCTCGTGCTGTGGGACCAGGTGATGGACGCGGAGCGCATCCAGAAGCGCCTCGGCATCCGCCAGCCGATGGTCGAGATGTTCTCGAACGACCCCCGGTTGCAGGACCTGGCCGCCTGGGACCCCACCGCCGCCTGAGGTTTTTGGCACGGAAGTGGTTGTCAGGTAGCCGATTCCGTGCCAAGAACCGGGCGGATCA
>JAXDPV010000267.1:0-3675 GCA_034668185.1 Actinomycetota bacterium | reverse complement strand
GCTACCGGTCGCGCGCCCGGTCGCACCCGTGACCCCTCACCCAACAGCCGTCACCCTGTGGGGTCGTCATGCCTTGCCCCCCGACCCGGCCGGAGGCCGCGGCCGCCTACGAGCCGGGGAGGGCGGGCATGACGATCGGTTCGCCAGCTTGCAACGGTCGGCCGTGTCTCGAAGCGGCGAGTGCGTAGACCAGTGGACGGACATCACCGGTCGGCTGGAGACGGCGGGCGATCGACCACAACGTGTCGCCCGGAGCAACGATGTAGGTCGCCTGGCTCACCGGCTCCACGCGCAGGTGCACCTGCGCAGGTGACGGCGATGAGCCCGCGACGGGCGACTGCACCGTGGCAGCCGCCGATAGTCCGGCCTCGGAGGCGGTGAGGGGGCCGCCTCCGAGGACACCCAGCGCCCAACTGCCGGCCAGTCGGGCGCCGAGGAACAGCAGCAACAAGCCCACAACCACGACGGCAAGGGCGGCGATGCGGCGCCGCCGATACACGGACGGAGTCGGCTGGGGCCACGACCCCTGCCCACGCCGCGGAAGATCGCGGACGACCCTGAGGCGTGCTGGGGTCGTGGTTCCCAGGCCCGGAATCGTGATCGCTGTCATGGCTCGTCGCTCCCTTCCTCTCCGTGGTGCCGACCGAACGTGTGTTCCGGCCTCCATCATCCAATACCCGAACACTCGTTCGTGTCAAGGAAACAAGCGAACAAATGTTTGCCTCGGGCCGAGGCCGGTGTTACCTTGCCCCTGAACACACGTTCGATGGGAGAACCTGATGGCTGATACGACGCTCAGCGGCAAGAAGCGCCAGATCCTCGAGTTCATCGAGTCCAGCCTGCGCGACCGCGGCTATCCCCCGTCCGTGCGTGAGATCGGCGAGGCCGTCGGGCTGACTTCCTCGTCCACGGTCCACGCCCACCTCGCTTCGTTGCAGCAAGCCGGCTACCTGCGGCGTGACCCGACCAAGCCCCGGGCCATCGAGGTGCGCTACGACGTGTCGTCGGGTGCGGTCGTCGACAAGGGACGGGTGCGGCACGTCCCCCTGCTCGGCGACGTGGCCGCCGGTACCGACGTACTGGCCCAGGAGAACGTCGAGGAGCTCCTCCCCCTCCCGGAGGACTTCACCGGCACCGGCCCGTGCTTCATGCTGCGGGTCCGTGGCGAGTCGATGATCGACGCCGGCATCTTCGACGGCGACTACGTCGTGGTCCGCCAGCAGGCCGAGGCCGACAAGGGAGAGATCATCGTGGCCGGCATCCCGGGTGACGAAGCCACGGTCAAGACGTTCTCCCGCAAGGGCGGCAAGGTCGTGCTGTTGCCGGCCAACTCGCGCCTGTCGCCCATGGAGTTCGATCCGGCCGACGTCACGATCTACGGCAAGGTGGTCACCGTGTTGCGCCGCTTGTAAGAACCCGAGGCCGTATCGTCGGTCGGCGTGACGTCCGCTCGTCGGGCGGCGGCGGCGCTGCCGTTGGTCGCGGTGCTGGCCATCGATCCGGGTGGCCTCGCGCCGTTCGGTCCGGCGAAGTTCGCGCTGGTGTCGACGGTGGTGCTCGTCGGCTGGGCGGCGGTGTTGTTGTCCGGGCGGGGGCCGGGGCCGCCGCTGGCGCGCGGGCCGATGGTGGCGTGGGGCACGTTCCTCGGGATCGCCGTCGTGGCCGCGGCCCGGGGGCTCGACCCGCTGTACGCCTGGATCGGCACACCCGAGCGCCACTTCGGGGTGTTGGCGTGGAGCTTGTGCGCGGCTGCGTTCGTGCTCGGGCAGCGGGTGGGCCGCGACGATGGTGCGCGGGATGCCGTCTGTCGTGCCGGCGCGGGCGCGGTCGGCTTGCTCGGCCTTTGGGTCATGGCCGAGGCCGTGGGATGGAAGCCGATGGCCTTGGTCGCGGCCGGGGCTCGTCCGGTGGGGACGTTGGGTTCGTCGGCCTACGTCGGGGCGGCGACCGTCCTGCTGACGCCGGTGGCCTTGGGTTGGGCCGCCAGCGGCGGTCGTCGGATGCTGGGGTGGGGCGCGGCCGGGTTCGGTGCGTTTGCCTTGGTGGCCGCTGGCGCTCGGGCGGCGTGGGTCGGCGTGGCCGTGGCCCTCGTGGTGGTGTTCGTGGGTACGGCGGTGCGAAGCCGGCGGCGTCTGGACGGGCGACCGTTGCGTGGTGGGCGGTTGCGTCGCGGCGTGGTGGCCGGCGCGGTCGTGGGGGTCATTGTCGTGGGCGTCGCCGGCGCGACCGGTGTGGTGGGGCGGGTCGGCGCCACGTTCGAGGACCGCAACGGTGGGGCCAGGGGAAGGCTCGACGAGTGGCGGGTCGCGGCGCGAGTGGTGGCCGAGCACCCGGTAACGGGCACGGGGCCCGAGGGGTACCGGATCGCGTTCGGGCGGGCGGTCGACGACCGGTACGAGCAGATCCATGGGCGCGACCCCTTGCCGGATCGGGCGCACAGCGCGGTGCTCGACGTGGCCGCCACGACCGGGCTAGCGGGGCTGGTGGCGTACGGCGTGCTGTTGGTGATCACCGGGCGGATGGTGGTTCGGGCGACGCGGGGGAAGTCGCGGCGGGAGGTCGGGATGGCCGCGGGGCTGTTGGCCTACGTGGTCCAGTCGCTGTTCCTGTTCCCGATCGCCGAGCTCGACCCGGTGGCATGGCTGTTGGCCGGCACGTTGGTGGGATCGGTCGCCGGCGGGACGCGGGCCGGGGCGGGTCGGCGTTCGAGGGAGCCGCGCAGCGGCGCGGCCGCGCCAGCCAGTCCTGTGGCTGCGGGCGGCGGGGTGGCGGCGGGCGGGCTGGTGGCGGTGGCCGCGGCGGTGGCGCTGGTGGCAGGGATAGCCGACGTAATGGCCGACCGGGCGGCGAAGGCGACGTTGGCCCAGGCCGGTCGGGATCGGGTCGCGGACCCGGAACGGGCGGCGAGGCTTCGGCCCGACCAGGTGCGCTACCGGTTGGTGGCCGCCCGGGCCGACGAGGCCGTGGGATCGAGCGCTGGGTTGGATCGGGCCATCGACGAAGTAGAGCGAGCCGGCGAGCTCACCATGAACGATCCGGTCGTGCGCGGCGAGCACGCCCGGCTGCTCCTGGCCCGGGCGCAGCGAACCGAAAGTCCAAGCCACATTGCCCAAGCCCGGGCCGACCTCGAGCAACTGGCCATCGACGATCCACGCAACGCCGCCGTCCTCCTGCGCCTCGGCGTGGCCCGGGCCCTCGACGCCGACGACCGAGGAGCCGAGCGGGCGTGGCGGAGGGCGGAAGCGCTGGCGCCGAAAAAGGCAGCCGCATCGATCGACCTGGCCCGCCTCTACCTGAGGCAAGGCCGCACGACCGAGGCCAGAGCCGCGGCCCACCGGGCAGTAGCGAGAGAGCCAACCAACGCCCAGGCAAGACAAGCGTTGGCCGAGACCCTCGATGGAACCTGATCCTGCCCCCGGTCGTGTACCCGGCGTGGACAGCGTCTTGAGCTTGAGCTTGTCGCCGGCCGACGGGATGCCAGACCCAAGCGCCCTGCCAGCAACGGCCGAAGTACCCGCCGACGCCAACGCCGTGGCCCGCACCTTCGAGCAGTTCTACAAGGACCGCCGCGACCGGGTGGCCAGGGCGCTGGCCCTGACCCTCGGCGACGGCCACCTCGGGGCCGAAGCCGCCGACGAAGCCATGGCCAGGGCCTACCAACGCTGGGACCGGGTC
>JAXDPV010000266.1:0-19734 GCA_034668185.1 Actinomycetota bacterium | reverse complement strand
CCGCGCCGCCGGCTACGACCCCGTCTGGAAGGACTGGGAGCGCACCTGACCATGCCGCTGGGGCCGCGGTTGGCCGAGCGGGTGGGCGAGCGGCGGGGGCTGGCCGTCGGCCTGGTGCTCACGATCACCGTCGTGGCCTTCGAGAACCTGGGGGTGGCCACGGCCATGCCGGTGGTGGCGAGGGAGCTCGGCGGCCTGTCGCTCTACGGGTGGGCCTTCACCGCCCCGCTGCTGGCCAGCATCGTCGGCATCACCGTCGCCGGCCGCCAGGTCGACCGCCTCGGCCCTGGCCTGCCCTTCGCCGCCGGGCTCGTGCTCTTCGCCACCGGGCTCACGATCGCAGGCACGGCCAGGACCATGCCGATCCTGGTCGCGGGCCGGTTCGTCCAAGGCCTCGGCACCGGGGCGGTACCGCCGGTCGCCTACGCCGCCATCGGCCGGGCCTTCGCCGACCGGGCCAGGGCCCGCATGTTCGCCCTCATGTCGACGGCGTGGGTCCTGCCCGGCGTCGTCGGCCCCGCCATCGCCGGCACCGTGGCCGAAGAGATCGGCTGGCGATGGGTGTTCCTCGCCATCGTGCCGTTGGTGTTCGCCACCGGCTGCCTCGCACTGCCGACGCTGCTCGCCATCGGCCGCCCGGCCGTGGTCGCGACCAGCGGCATACGAGGCCCCATCGGCCGGGCCGCGGCGCTGGCCGCCGGCGTCGGCCTGGTGGTCGCCGGCCTGAGCTGGTTGTCGCCCCTCGCCATCCCCGTCGTCATCGCCGGCATCGCCATCGCGACCAGGCCGCTGCAAAAGCTCCTGCCCCGCGGCACCCTCAAACTGGCCAGAGGACTGCCCGCGGCCGCGGCCGCGAGGGGACTGCAGACGTTCGCGTTCTTCGGCGCCGAGGCCTACATCCCCCTCGCGCTCAACGACCTCCGCAACCAACGGGCCGCGGTCGCCGGCCTCGTCCTCACCGGCTCGACCATCACGTGGACCACGGGCGCGTGGGTCCAGGAGCGCAGCGGCCACGCCGCCGGCCGGCGCCGCCTCGTCGGCCGCGGCTTCGTCGTCCTCACGGCAGGAGTCGTGCTCGGGTCGATGGTCCTCCTCGACGCCGTGCCCGTGGCCGCGGCCGCCGCCGGCTGGGCCCTCGCCGGGCTGGGCATGGGCATGTCCTACAGCGGCCTCTCGCTCATCGTCCTGGCCGAGGCCCCACCGGGGAGAGAGGGCGAGGCCACCTCGGCGCTGCAGCTCTCCGACGTCCTCGGCATGGCCCTCGGCACCGGCCTCGGCGGCGCCGCCGTCGCCCTCGGCAACGCCGCCGGTTGGTCGCCACGCCCCGGCGTGGCCGTAGCCTTCGCCCTCGCCGCCACCGCCGGCGTGCTGGCCTGCGCGGCATCCCGACGGCTCCCGATGGGTAGGGAAACCGACCATGAGGACCCGCTCGCGATTCATGGTGCTGTCGGCGATCCTGGGATTGGCGCTGACCGCAGCCCCAGCGGGTAGCGGCCCGGCCACCGCCGTCGGCTACCCCGTCCAGCCGGGCGACGAGATCATCACCCCCGTCGGCGGCTGCACCCTGAACTTCGTGTACGACGGCACCGGCAAGCAGGCCGGCAAGGTCTTCGTCGGCACCGCGGCCCACTGCGTCAACAAGGTCGGCGACCCGATCAAGCTGGGCGCCACCGGGGAAACGTTCGGCAAGGCCGCCTTCGTCGGCAACCAGGACAACACCGCCGACGACTACGCCTTCATCCAGGTGCTGACCGCGTTCGTGCCCAGGGTCAACCCCGCGGTCAAGGGCAGCCCGGCGTACCCCAAGGGCGTCACCACCCCGACCGAGACCGCCACCGGCGACCTCGTCCAACTCTCGGGCTACGGCCTCGGCTTCGGCGCCACCCAGCCGACCCAGGAGCGGCGCGAGGCGGTGCTGGGCTACGACGACACCAGCATCTACGACGTCAGCGGCCCGATCGACTGGGGCGATTCCGGCGGCCCGCTCGTCCACATCGCCACCGGCAAGGCGCTTGGCATCGTGAGCCGGCTCTGCCTCGGCGTGTGTACCGAAGAAGGCCCGACGGTCCAGGGAATCATCGCCCGGGCCAGGGCCAGGAACTTCCCGGTCTCGCTGCGGACCGTCTAGGTCACTTGGGCTGCATCCGCACGCCGCCGTCGACCCGGATGACCTCGGCGTTCATGTAGGTGTTGGTGATCAGCTCGACGGCCATCGAGGCGAACTCGTCGGCCGTGCCCAACCGGTCGGGGAACAGCACGTCCCGCTTGAGCTTGTCCTTGAACGCCTCGGAAGCGTCGCCCTGGCCGTAGATCGGGGTGTCGATGAGGCCGGGGGCGATGCAGTTGACCCGCACGCCGACGACCGAGAGGTCGCGGGCGATCGGCAACGTCATGCCGACCACGCCGCCCTTCGACGCCGAGTACGAGACCTGGCCGATCTGGCCGTCGAAGGCGGCGACCGAAGCCACGGTCACGATCGCGCCCCGCTGGTTGTCGTCGCCGACGGGGTCGTTCTGGCTCATGGCCGAGGCCGCCAAGCGCACGCAGTTGAAGGTGCCGACCAGGTTGATCTCGATCACCCGCTTGAACAGGTCGAGGTTGTGGGCCGAGTCGTAGGAACCGTCGCGCCCGATCGTCCGGGTCGCCATGCCGATGCCGGCGGCGGTCACCAACGAACGCAGCGGCCCCATCTCCTTGGCCGTCTCGCAGGCCTGGATCACCTGGTCGGCGTTGGTGACGTCGGCCTTCACGAAGGCACCGCCGATGTCGGAGGCCACCTTGTTGCCCTTGTCCTCCTGCAGGTCGACCACCACGACCTTGGCGCCGCGGGAGGCGAGCAGGCGGGCGGTGGCCTCACCGAGGCCGGAGCCGCCACCGGTGACGATCGAAGAGGTGCCGTTGAGGTCGAGTGCCATGGGCAGAACTATGTTCCGCCGGCGAAGGCGGGCGCCAGTTCGCGTCATGGCGTCCCTAGTGAGAACGAACGATCCGTCACCGCCCGATCGGCCTGAACGTCCTTCTCCGCCCGAAAACAAGCGGTTCGCGCCTTCAGCGATCCGACCCTGCCACCGAAGACTGAACCATGAAAAGGGTGCGGCGCTCGCTGGGTGGCGTCCTCGGGTCGACGCCCGCCCGCTTCGCCCTCGTCAGCCTCGTGCCGGTCGTCGTGCTCGGCTCGTTCCTCAACTCGGCCGTGCGGGGCTCGATCCGGGTCCGCACCGCGGACGTCTACGGGTCGATGACCGAGGCCATGTTCCACATGGCCGGCGACGCCATCGTCAGGCCCGAGGACTTCACCGACGGCCGCCCCCTCCCGCCCGAACGGCAGGCGATCCTCGAGAACCTGCTCGCCCGCGTCGGCGCCGACCAGGGGACCGTGCGCCTCCGCATCGTCGACGAGCAAGGCCGCGTGCTCTACGCCAACCAGCCCGCCGACCGGGCGGCGGCGACCACGCCGGTCACGGGCCCCCTCGGGCGCGCCCTCCAAGGCCAGACCGCGACCCGGTTCGTCAAGGACTACCTCGACCCCGCGGCCGGCGCCGCCCGCCAGGACCTCATCGAGATCTACCTGCCGATCACCTTCGACGGCGAACCCAAGGTCTACGGCGCCATCGTCGCCAGCGGCATCAACGGCTCGCAGATGCAGACGATCGACCGCGACGTGCACCGTATGCAGACGACCCTCGCCATCGGCCTGGCCGCGCTGTGGCTCGTGCTGTTGCCCATCGCGTCGTCACTGTCACGAAGGCTGCGGCGCAAGTCGCAGGAGAACGAGGCCCTCGCCCTCTACGACCCGCTGACCGGCCTCCCCAACCGCAACCTGCTGGCCGAGCGGCTGTCGGCGGCCATCGAGGACGCGGCCCGCACCCACGGCCGCGTCGGCCTCCTGCTGGTCGACCTCGACCGGTTCAAGGAGGTCAACGACACCCTCGGTCACGGCCGGGGCGACGAGCTGTTGCAGCGCGTCGCCGGCCGCCTGCGCGAGACCATCGACCCCGAGGGCACCGTGGCCCGGCTCGGGGGCGACGAGTTCGCGGTGCTCCTGCCGTCGATCGAAGGCCCGGGCTGCCTGGCCAGCGTCTCCGACAGCATCACCGCCGCGCTGGCCGACGCCATTACCGTCGAGGGTGTCGACGTCGACATCCAGGCCAGCATCGGCGGTGCCACCTTCCCCGACCACGGCGGCCGCGGCGAGGAGCTCCTCCAGCACGCCGACATCGCCATGTACGCGGCCAAGGCCAGCGAGCACGCCTTCGTCTGCTACTCGGCCGAGATCGATTCCCACAGCCCCCGCCGCCTCGCGCTGGCCGCCGACCTGCGCCGCGCCCTGGCCAGCGAGGGCCAGCTCGTCCTCCATTACCAACCGGTGGCGTCGCCGGTGACCGGTGAGGTCAAGTCGATGGAGGCCCTGGTGCGCTGGCACCACCCCCACCGCGGCCTGCTGCAGCCCGCCGACTTCATCCCGATGGCCGTGCAGTCGGGCCTCATCTGCAACCTCACCACCAAGGTGCTCGACCTGGCCGTGCGCCAGGCCCGCGAGTGGATGGACGCCGGCCTCGACCTGTCGATCGCGGTCAACCTCTCGGCCCTCGACCTGCGCTCGATGACGTTGCTCGACGACGTCCTCGCCGCCCTCGCCCGCCACCGCGTACCGCCCCACCGCCTCGAGCTCGAGGTCACCGAGACCGGCATCCTCGCCAACCCGGAGACGGCGGTGCAGATCGTCGGCGCCCTGCGGGCCGCGGGCGTCCACATCGCCCTCGACGACTTCGGCACCGGCTACTCGTCGCTGACCTACCTCAAGAAGCTCAGCCCCGACCGCTTGAAGATCGACCGCAGCTTCGTCGACGCCATGACCCACGACTCGACCGACGCCGAGATCGTGCGATCGCTGATCGAGCTGGCCCACAGCCTGGCCATCGGCGTCACCGCCGAGGGCGTCGAGACCGAGCAGCACTGGAACCTGTTGCGCGACCTGGCCTGCGACCTGGTCCAGGGCTACTACCTGGCCCGGCCGCTCGAGGCCGGGGCCGCGGCCGCGTGGGTACGCGAACGGAGCCGGTCCTCGAGGACCGGCTCCGTCGTAGGTTCGGCTTGACTCCGGGTTAGTCGTCGCTGCCGCGGCTGCGGCCACCGTGGTCGTCGTTGACGTCGTGGTGGTCGTCGGTCCCGCGGCTCCGGCCGCCGTGGTCGTCGCCGACCTCGTTGACGTCGTCGGCGTCGTTGGCGTCGTGGTCGTCGTCGTTGGCCTCGACCTCGGTGGCGTCGTCGCCGTCGTCGTCCTTGCCCTGCTGGGTGCCGGCCACGGCGCTGTCGTCGTCGCCGTGGTCGTCGAAGGCCTTGACCTCGGGGGTGGGGGTGGCGGCGGGCGTGGCCGAGTCGTCGACCACCGACGTGGTGGTGGCGACGCTGTCGTCGGTGGACGTCCGGGCCGCGGGGGCCTCGTGGCTGATCGGCTGGAAGGTGGCGAGCGACGGCGTCAGGCCGGCGGCAATGGCGACACCGCTGGCACCACCGAGCAAGCCGGCGGCGATGCCGATCTTGACGGCCGAGCGGGGGAGCTTCATTTGGGTGTTTCCTTTCCTGGTTGGCGAGAGCCTCATCGGGCCTCTTCTCTGACACGATCCTGGGGACCGTCGGCCCACCAGCCGTCGACACGACTGCGGTGGGAATCGCTTTCGAACTCGACCCGCACGCCGTTGCCGTCTTCCGGCTCGATCGAGACGCCGTAGCCGGCGTTGGGGTTGGCCCAGTTCACGGTCACGCCCGATGACGAGAACTTGAGCGAGACCGAACCGCCCACGAGGTTGTACGTGCGGGTCGTGGCGGCCGGCGCCGGGGAGGGCGCGGTGGTCGTCGTCGGGGCCGGGGGTTGCTGGCGCCCGCCGTCGTCGCCGGTGCGGGCGCCGTCGTCCCGAGGGTTCGGGATGGTGGTGGGCGTCGGGGTCGACCGAATCGGGGGCTTGGCCGTCGACGTGGGCGACTCGACGGCCGCGGACGCGACCATGGTGGTCGTGGTGGTGGCGCCGGTGGCGGCATCGTCGGCCTGGACCTGGGCCTGGATCTCACGGGCGCTCAGCGGGGCCGGCCGGCGGGCCGTTACCTGGTCGCCGACGATGGCCACGCCCTGCCAGGCCACGGCCAGCGACACACCAGCGGCGACGACCCACGCCACCACGAAGACGAGCACCTTGGACACGTGGGCATCTTCCGCCAGCCCGCTCTACGGGCGCTCCAAGCCCGCCCTAAGCCTTGGTTAAGTTGCACCGTGGCCACCGTGCTGGTGATCGAGGACGACCGACACATCCGGGAGGCGCTGGCCCGCGGGCTCGGCGACGCCGGCCATGCCGTGCGGGCCGAGCGCACCGGGGCCGCGGGGCTGACCGCGGTGGTGGAGTGGCACCCCGACGTCGTCGTGCTCGACCTCGGCCTCCCCGACCTCGACGGCGCCGACGTGCTGGCCATGCTGCGGGGCGTGTCGGCCGTGCCGGTGATCGTGGCCACCGCCCGCGACGACGAGCAGGAGATCGTGCGCCTCCTCGACGCCGGCGCCGACGACTACGTCGTCAAGCCCTACAACGCGGCTCACATCGAAGCCCGCATCCGGGCCGTGCTGCGGCGGGGTTCGGCCGGCCGGGGTGGCGACGGCTCGACCTCGTTGCAGGTCGGCGAACTCGTCATCGACGAAGGCAAGCGGACGGCGTCGCTCGCGGGCGCGCCCCTCGACCTCAGCCGTCTCGAGTTCGACCTGCTCGCCTACCTCGCCCGCCGCAGCCCCGAGGTGCTGAGCCGGCGCGAGCTGCTCGCCGAGGTGTGGCGCCAGCCCTATGGCGGCGGCGACAAGACCGTCGACGTCCACCTGTCGTGGTTGCGGCGCAAGCTCGGCGAGACCGCGGCCGCGCCCCGCTACCTCCACACGGTGAGGGGCGTGGGCATCAAGCTGCAGGCGCCGTGAGGCGGCGGCTCCTGCTCGTCGTGGTGGCCACCACCACGTTGGTGGTGATCGCCTTCGCCGTTCCCCTCGGCGGCCTCGTGCGTTCGGTGGCGCGTGATCGAGCCGTCACCGCGGCCGAGCGCGATGCCGCCGCGCTGGCGCCGGTGCTGGCCGTCACCGACGACCACGACCTGCTGTCGTCCGCCGTGGCCCGCACCGCCACCGGGTCGGAGGGGAGGCTCAGCGTCGTGCTCCCCGACGGCACCCGTCTCGGCGCCGACACCACGCCGATGGACGGGGCCGCGCTGGCGTTGGCCAACCGCCGCCAGGCCGCCTTCAGCCAGTCGGCGGCCGATGGGTTGGTCCTCTACTCGCCGGTGGTCACCGGCCAGGGCCGGGTGTCGGTGATCAGGGCGCGGGTGCCCTCGGCCCTCCTCGACCACGGCGTCGCCAACGCGTGGGCTGCGCTGGCCGCGGTGGCGTTCGCGTTGGTGGTCGCGGCCGCGGTCATCGCCGACCGCCTGGCCCGATCGCTCACCCGGGACGCGGCCGCGGTGGCCGCCACCGCCCACACGTTGGCCGGCGGCGATTCCCAAGCGCGGGTCACGCCGGGCTCGACGCCCGAGCTGGCCGAAGCGGCACGCGCCCTCAACCTCCTGGCCGACCGCATCGACGAGCTGCGTACGGTCGAGCGGGAACGGGTGGCCGACCTCTCGCACCGCTTGCGCACGCCGCTCACCGGATTGCGCCTCGACGCCGAAGCGTCGGGCAACGCCGCCGTGGTCGCGGGCGTCGACCGCTTGGAAGCGGCCGTGAGCGAGCTGGTGCGGGCCGCCCGCCGGCCGCTGCACGCCAGCCCGGTGGCGGCCGCGTGCGACCTGGCCGCGGTCGTCCGGGAGCGGGCGCAGTTCTGGTCGGCGTTGGCCGACGACGACGGCCGCTCGTGGACGATCACGATCCCCGAGCACCTCGTGGCCCACGCCCGCATCGGCGCCGACGAAGCCGCGGCCGCCATCGACGCCCTCGTCGGCAACGTCTTCGCCCACACCGACGAAGGCACGCCCTACGCCATCGACGTCACCGCCGACGCGCTGACCGTCTCGCTCACCGTCGAGGACGGCGGCCCCGGCATCCCGTCGCCCGAGGCCGTGCTCGAACGGGGCGTCACCGGCGGTGGCTCCACCGGCCTCGGCCTCGACATCGCCCGCCAGGCCGCCGAAGCGGCGTCAGGCTCGCTCTCGATCTCCCGCTCGCGCCTCGGCGGCGCGGCCGTCACCCTCCGCCTGCCGCGGTAGGCGCAGCACGTCGCCGGCCAACTGGGGCCGGGCGAACAGGTAGCCCTGGCCGACGTCGCAACCGTGCTCGACGAGGAAGGCGGCCTGGACCTCGGTCTCGACGCCCTCGGCCACCACCGACATGCCGAGGTCGTGGGCCAGGCGGATCATGGCCGCCAGCAACGGCGCCGGGTCGCCGGCGTTGACCACCTCGTGGACGAACGAACGGTCGATCTTCAAGGTGTCGACGGGGAAGGTGCGCAGGCGGCTGAGGCCCGAGTGGCCGGTGCCGAAGTCGTCGATGGCGATCTTCACGCCGAGGGCCTTGAGGTCGCGCAAGGTGGCCAGCAGGTGGTCGGGGGCTTCGTCGACGACCCGCTCGGTCACCTCCAGCTCAAGGCATTCGGGCGAGAGGTGGGTGGCGGCGAGTATCGACGCGACCCGCGACACCAACGACGGGTCGCGCAGGTCGCGGTCGGCGAGGTTCACCGCCATGTGCGGGTTGAAGCCGTGGCGGGCCCACGCCCTCGCCTGGCGGGCGGCGGTCTCGATCACCCAACCGTCCACGTCGACGATGAGCCCGGTGTCCTCGGCCAAGCCGATGAAGGCGTCGGGCATCAACCGGCCCAGCTCCGGGTGCTGCCACCGCACCAGCGCCTCGACCCCGACGATCCTCCGGCCATCGGCCAACGACACCAGCGGTTGAAACTCCAGGAAGAGCTCGTCGCGCTGCAGGGCCACGTGCAGGTCGCTCTCCAACTTCAGCCGGGCCGACAGGTCGGCGTGCAGGGCCGGCGTGTAGAAGCCGAACCGGTTCCTCCCCTGCTCCTTCGACTGGTACATCGCCATGTCGGCGTTCTTCAGCAGCGTGTCGTGGTCGGCGCCGTCCTCGGGCGCGAGCGCGATACCGATGCTCGAGGTGATGAACACCTGCTGCCCGCCCAGGGCGAACGGCCGCTGCAAGGCGGCGTAGAGGCGCTCGGCGATGGCCCGGGCCAGGGCCACGTTGTCGACCCGCGGCAACAGCAGGGCGAACTCGTCGCCGCCGAGGCGGGCCACGGTGTCCTCCTCGCGCATGGTGACGAGGAGGCGGTCGGCGACCTGGCGCAGGAGCTCGTCGCCGGCGGCGTGGCCGAGGGTGTCGTTGACGTTCTTGAAGCGGTCGAGGTCGAGGAAGAAGAGGGCGAAGCCCTCGCCCACGCGGCGGTTGCGGGCCAGCGCTTCCTCGACGCGGTCTTCGAGCATCCGCTTGTTGGGCAACTGGGTGACCGGGTCGAACATCGCCTGGTGGCGCATGTGCTCGACCAGCTTGGCGTTCTGGAAGGCGGTGGCGGCGATGTCGGCCAGGCCGTCGAGGCGGGCCAGCAGGTGCTCGTCGGGCGCCGCGCCCGGCGTGGTCACGGCCGCGAGGAACGACGCCGCCAGCACGCCGAGCACGGTCTCGCCGGCGACGATCGGTGCGATCCACGCGCGCTGCATACCGACGGCGGCGAGCAGGCCGGCGATGAACGGGTCGGCCGACTCGGTGTCGACGAGCAGCGACCGCGGGTGGGCGATGAGCTCGGCCAGCATCGGCGTGTCGGCGGTCGAGATGCGGATCGGCTGCACGAGGGCCTCGATCCCGGCCGGCAGGCCCTCGGTCGCGGCCACCTCGAGGGCGCGGTCCTCCTCGTTCCAGAGCATGACGACGGCGGCGTCGCACGCGGTCACCGCGGGCACGCTGGCGGCCAGGCGCTCGGCCATCTCCTGGCTGCGGCCGATGCCGGCGAGTCCCCTGGCCAGGTCGAGTAGCGCCTGGGCCGTCTCCGTCTGGCGGCGCGACTCCTCGAGGGCGGTGGCGGTGTCGAGGGCGGCCGCGGCCAGCCGCGCGTAGCCGGCCAACACCGATCGCTCGGCGGGGAAGAAGCGCACGCCTTCGTCGTAGATCGCGGCCAGGCGGCCGTAGCTCTCGGCCTGGCGTACCGACGCCACCTCGACGATCAGGCGGCTGCCGTCGCGGTCGCTGGGGTCGTCGGCCATGAGCTCGTCGACGAGGGCCGCCAGCTCGGACGCGGTGCAACCCTCGTGGTGGATGGCGAGCTCGGCGTCGGGCGTCGGCCTGACCGCGAGGACGTGCTTCGGGGCCCGCACCGCCAGGCGGGCGCGGCTGGTGATGTTGGCGAGGAGCGAGGCCACGTCGGCCACGCCGACGAGGTCGGCGGCGGTGTCGTGGAAGGTTTCGAACCTCGTGCTCAGCACCTCGAGCTCGGCTTCGAGGGCGGCCACGCGGTACTCGGGCAGGTTCGACGGCTCGGTCTCCCAGCGCACGGTGAAGAGGCAGCGGCGGTCGCCCCGCTGCTCGCACTCGTCCTCGACCACCGCCGCCGGCGGCAGGTCGAACGGGATCGGCGCCTGCTCCAGGAGGCCGATGGTGAAGTCGCAGAGGTGGGCGAAGCGGGGGAAGCCCGGGACGCTGGTGCCGCTCACCCGGGCGTAGTCGTCGGCGATCTCGATCGCTTCCATCTGGACGACGGTGCAGAACTTGGGCACGACCTGGTCGATGTGCCTGAGCACCTCGCCGGGTCCGCCGAGTTGGCGGAGGAGCTCGACGACCTCGCTCGTCATGTCGCGCCTGGCGATGGCGACGCCGACCTTCCGCAACGCCCTCGGGTCGTCGAGGATCTCGGTGGCGGCTTCGAACAGGCGGCGGCCCTCGTCGAAGGAGACCCAGTTGGCGTCGTCCTCGAGCTCGGCCTGGGTGCGCCCGATGCCGGCCCGCTCGACGAGCCGGACGACCGCCTCCTCGCCCGCGGCTCGGCGCACGAGGTTGAGCACGTTCCAGGTCAGCGAACCCGAAATGTGCCGATCGTCCCGCTCTTCGTGGTGTCCCACGTTGCTGCTATCGGCTGCCCAACAGGAGTTGTGAAGGGTTGTTCTGGGGTTGCTGGGGCGGGAGCGCGGTTCTGGCGACGTCTCGTACATGGCCCGACGCATGTGTGGAATTGCCGGTCTGGTGGTGTTCTTGGTCGCCTTCGGCGGCTCGGTGGCTTCGGCCCAGGAGGCGCCCGCTCCGCCTTCCGACGCCGGGTTGCGGGAGCGGTTGTTCGAGCTGGTCTCGTCGGAGCGGGCCGCGGCCGGGCTCCAGCCGTTGGCATGGAGCGACGACCTGGTGGTCGTGGCCGACGAGCACAGCGCCCGCATGGCCGAGGCCCACGACATCTTCCACAACGACGGCCTCTTCACCGTGGCCGCCAAGGCCCGGATGCGGGCCCGGGTCGTGGGCGAGAACGTGGCCATGAACGCCTCGATCGACGACGCCCACCGGCGTTTGATGCTCAGCGACGGCCACCGCCACAACATCCTCGACGGCTCCTTCGACCGCCTCGGCCTGGGGCTCGCCTACTCGGGCACGAGCTGGTTCGTCACCGAGGTCTTCGTCCAGACCCGCGCCGCCGCGGCCCCCGCGCCCGCACCGGTCGCCGCGCCGGTCGCCGCGCCCGCGCCGGTCGTGGCGCCGCCGGCGGCGCCACGCGCCGCGCCGGCGCCCACCGCGCCGCCCACCACCACCCCGCTTTCGGCCACGGACGCGGGCCAGGCCGAGCAGACGTGGCCGAAAGCGGCCGTGGAGGAGCCGGAAGCGGTGACGTTGGCCTCGGTGCCGCTGGCCTCGCTCCGCGCTACCGACCCGCCGAGCGGGCTGAGCCTCCTGCCGGTGGCGGCGACGCTGGCGGTCGCGGGCGTGGGCCTAGCCCTCGGCCGGAGGGTGGCCCTTCAGGTCAACACCGTTTTGTCCGAATCAATCGGAGATGGCCACGATCCTCGTCGTCGATGACGAACCCGACGTGCGGCGGGTGATCCGCGACGCCCTCGAGCGCGACGGCCACGCCGTGGTCGAGACACCCGACGCCGTCGGCGCCGCGGCCGCCCTCCACGCCGGGCCGACCGTCGACCTGGTGCTGCTCGACATCGGTATGCCCGACGGCAGCGGCCTCGACCTGCTGGCCGACCACGACCGCCCCGACGTGCCCATCATCGTCGTGAGCGGGCGCAGCGCCGAGCCCGACCGCGTCGTCGGCCTCCGCCTCGGCGCCGACGACTACATCGTCAAGCCGTTCTCGGTCCACGAGCTCGCCGCCCGCGTGGCCGCGGTGTTGCGGCGGGCGGCCACGCGGTCCGCGCCGCCGATGGTGTTCGGCGACCTCACGATCCTGGCGATCGAGCGCGAGGTATCCGTTCTCGGCGCGCGCGTCGAGCTCACCAGCCGCGAGTTCGACCTCCTCTCCCACCTCGCTCGACACCCGCGGCAAGTGTTCAACCGCGATGACCTGTTGCGCGACATCTGGCATTCCAAGGCGGCGTGGCAGGACCCGGCGACGGTGACAGAACACGTCCGCCGGTTGCGCCACAAGCTCGGCGCCGGCCGCATCGAAACCGTGCGGGGCGCGGGGTACCGGTTCGTCCCAGGCGATTGAGCCGAACGGCCTATCACCGTTCCGGCCACACCGGTCGATAGGTACGCATACCGGAGAAATGGAGGGCGTCCATGAGCGCCGAAGACTCCACGATGGCAGCAGTCGCAGTCGTGTCCCATCTGATGTTGAACTCGGTCGCCGTAGTCGACGGCGTGATGTCAGGGATGGTCGACGGCCACGTCGACCCGGCCGACGAGCTCGCCTCGATCGTCGCCCGACGTCACCTCGAGCGGCTCACCCAGTTCCTCTCGATGTTGATGCGCGGCCAGCTCGACCTGGCGGCCGCCGCCGCGGGGCTGCCTGCCGCTTGAGCTTCGAGTCGGCTAGCCGGCGTCCTCGCTCGCATCGAAGTCGACGGCGGCGGTCTCGACGACGCGGGCCCGGCGTCCGGGCCCGGCCTGCCAACCCCAGTACATGTTGGTGTGGGCGATGACCTTGTCGGCCGGGGGCAGGCCGTACGAGGTGTAGTCGTCGGTCGTGTGGGCGTCGCTCACGAGGACGGTGTCGTAGCCGCGGGTGAAAGCGCCGTGGATCGTCGAGCGGATGCAGGCATCGGTCTGGGCGCCGGTGACGACCAGCCGGCCGACGCCCCGCTGGGCCAGCTCGGCCTCCAACGTCGTGTCCTCGAAGGAGTCGCCGTAGTGCTTGTGCACCAGCGGCTCGGAGGGGTCGCGCTGCAACTCGGGCACGTACTGCCAACCGTCGGTGTCGGCGACCAGCCCGTCGTCGGAGTGCTGCACCCAGATGACCGGCACCTGCCGGGCCCGGGCGTCGGCGACCAAGGCGTTGATGTTGGCGATCACCTCGTCACGGCGGTGGGCCTTGGCCACGACGGCGTTCTGCACGTCCACCACGAGCAGGGCGGTGTTGGGGCGGTCTCGCAAGCTGGTCATCACCACCTGGGTAGCACACTGCGGACGTCAGGGCTCGAGCACCCACACCTCTTCCTCGCCCAGGCGGTCGCGCAACGAACGCACCAACCGGCCGACCCACTCGACGTCCTCGTCCCCCACGACGATGGCCTCGTCGGCGTGCGACGCCAAGAAGTCGTCACGGCGGCGCAAGGCGGCGGCGATCTGGGGCTTGGTGGTCGGCCGGCCGTCGGGCGAAACGAAGGACACGGGGACGCCGGCCCGCTCGGCGGCGTCCTGACCCACCCGCATACCCGTCATCACCACCAGGTCGGGGTGCATCGACCGCTTGGCCACCAACACGTCGGCCAACCGTTGCGGGTCGGCGGCGGCACCGTCGCCGACCACCACGACCTTGCGGCCGAGGGGGACCCTGGGATCGGCGGCCACCGCCACCTCGACGACGGGAACCCCGGCGCCGGTTCGGCCGGCCTGGCGCACCGCCGCCTCGACGGCCAGCTTGTCGACGAGGTCGTTCATCACGTCGCCGCTGTGGCCCTTGACCCACGAGAACCGCAGCCGGGAAGGGTCGCGCCGGTACTCGTCGATCAACGGCTCCCACAGGTCGCGGTTGGCCACCGGCTTCTTGGCCGTGTTCACCCAACCCCGCCGCAGCCACCCCTCCCACCAACGGTCGCGAAAACAGTTCACGACGTAGGTCGAATCGCTCACCACCTCGACGGGGCCGTCGAGGGTCCGCACCGCCTCCAACACCGCGGTCAGCTCCATGCGCTGGTTCGTGGTCTGGGGCGACGCGCCGGAAGCGAAGGCGCCGCCGGGCACGGCCCACGCCCAACCGCCGGGCCCGGGGTTCCCCGAGCAGGCGCCATCGGTGTACACGGTCGTCATCGTGGGCCCGAACCTAGACGTCCGTCCGAAGTGGAAGCATGGAGGCATGATCTTCGACGGGTTCAGCCACCAGCTCCCCGACATCGACCCCGAAGAGACCAAGGAGTGGCTCGAGTCCTTCGACGCCGTCGTCGACCAGCGGGGCCGGCCCCGCGGCCGCGTCCTGCTGATGAAGTTGCTCGAACGGGCCCGGGCCCTGCAGGTCGGCTTCCCCGCGACCGTGTCGACGCCGTACATCAACACCATCCCGCCCGACCAGGAACCGTGGTTCCCGGGCGACGAGTTCATGGAGCGCCGCATCCGGGCGTTCATCCGCTGGAACGCGGCCGTGATGGTCACCCGGGCCAACGCCCTGAGCGAAGGCATCGGCGGCCACCTCTCGACCTACGCCTCCAGCGCGAGCCTCTACGAAGTCGGCTTCAACCACTTCTTCAGGGGCAAGGAAGACGGCCTCCCCGGTGACCAGATCTACTTCCAAGGCCACGCCGCCCCCGGCATCTACGCCCGGGCCTTCCTCGAAGGCCGCCTCACCGAGGAACACCTCGACCACTTCCGCCAGGAGTTGAGCGGCAAGGGCCTGTCGTCGTACCCGCACCCCCGGCTCATGCCGAACTTCTGGGAGTTCCCGACGGTCTCGATGGGCCTGGGCCCGATCAACGCGATCTACCAGGCCCGCTTCAACCGCTACCTCCACCACCGCCGCATCGCCGACACGTCCCGCTCCAAGGTGTGGTGCTTCCTCGGCGACGGCGAGACCGACGAGCCCGAGTCGCTCGGCGCCCTCTCGGTGGCGGCGAGGGAGCAGCTCGACAACCTCGTCTTCGTCGTCAACTGCAACCTGCAACGGCTCGACGGGCCGGTACGGGGCAACGGGAAGATCATCCAAGAGCTCGAGGCCGTGTTCCGGGGCGCGGGCTGGAACGTCATCAAGGTCGTGTGGGGGTCGAGGTGGGACGAACTGCTGGCCCGGGACGTCGACGGCGTGCTCCTCAACAAGATGAACACGACCGTCGACGGCGAGTTCCAGAAGTACGCCGTCGAGTCGGGCGCCTACATCCGTGACCACTTCTTCGGCCCCGACCCCCGCTTGCGCAAGCTGGTCGAGCACCTCTCCGACGACGAGCTCCGCACCCTGCCGAGAGGCGGCCACGACTACCGCAAGCTCTACGCCGCCTACAAGGCCGCGGTCGAACACGAGGGCGCGCCCACCGTCATCCTGGCCAAGACGATCAAGGGCTGGACCCTCGGCCCCGAGATCGAGGCCCGCAACGCCACCCACCAGATCAAGAAGATGACCAAGAAGCAGTTGGCCCTGTTGCGCGACCGCTTGTACCTGGAGGACGAGATCCCGGACTCGGCGCTGGAGGCCGACCTGCCGCCGTACTACCGGCCGGCCGAGGGCTCGGCCGAGCACGAGTACCTCATGGAGCGGCGGCGCGGCCTCGACGGCCCGCTGCCCAGCCGGATCGTGCGCAAGGCGACGTTGCCCCAGCCCGACGCCAAGGCGTTCGACGAGTTCGCCCTCGGCTCGGGCCCGCAAGCGGTATCGACGACGATGGGGTTCGCCCGCTTGATCCGCAACCTGTTGCGCGACGAGAAGATCGGGTCGCGGGTCGTGCCGATCATCCCCGACGAAGCCCGCACCTTCGGCATGGACGCGCTGTTCGCCGAGGTCAAGATCTACGCGCCCTTCGGCCAGCAGTACGAGCCCGTCGACGCCGGTATGCAGCTCTCGTACCGCGAGGCCAAGGACGGCCAGATCCTCGAAGAGGGCATCACCGAGGCCGGTTCACTGAGCTCTTTCACCGCCGCCGGTACCGCCTACGCCACCTTCGGCACGCCGATGGTCCCCTTCTACATCTTCTATTCGATGTTCGGGTTCCAACGGACGATGGACCTCATCTGGGCCTTCGGCGACATGCGGGGCCGCGGCTTCCTGTTGGGCGCCACCGCCGGCCGCACCACGCTGAACGGCGAGGGCCTGCAACACGAGGACGGCCACTCGCTGGTGCTGGCGTCGGCCGTGCCCAACGTGGCCGCCTACGACCCGGCCTTCGCCTACGAGGTTGCGGCCATCGTGCGCGACGGCATCGCCCGCATGTTCGGCGAGACGCCCCAAGACCTCTTCTATTACCTCACGCTCTACAACGAGAACTACCCGATGCCGGCCATGCCCGAGGGCGTCGAAGACGGCATCGTGCGCGGCCTCTACCGTTTCGCCGCCGCCCCCGAAGGCCCGTCGCGGCAGGCCACGATCCTCTTCTCGGGCTCGGCCTACAACGCCGCCCTCGAAGCGCAGCGCCTGCTGGCCGAGGAGCACGACGTCGGCGTCGAGCTGTGGTCGGCCACGTCATACAAGGCGCTCCGGGAAGACGGCCTCGGCGCCGAGCGCTGGAACCGTCTGCATCCGGGCGAGCCGGCCCGCACGCCGTTCGTCACCGACGCCCTGCGTTCCGCGCCTGGCCCGGTGGTCGCGGTCACCGACTTCATGAAGGTCGTCCCCGACCAGATCGCCCGCTGGGTGCCGGCACCGTTCACGCCCCTCGGCACCGACGGCTACGGCCGCTCCGACACCCGCGCCGCGCTGCGCCGGCACTTCGAGGTCGACGCCGCCCACGTGACACTGGCCGTGCTGCAGCAACTGGCGGCGTCGGGCGATGGCAAGGACGAAGAGGTCGCCGACGCCATCGCCAAATACGGCATCGACGCCGAAGCCGTCGACCCCCGCTTGGCCTAGGCCGCCGGGCGGTAGGGTGCGCTCCATGGCGACGAGCACGTTGAAGCTGCCGCTGTCGGGCCACGAGGCCGCCGACAAGCTGCTGGAGAAGGACCCGCTGGCGTTGTTGATCGGCATGGTCCTCGACCAGCAGATCCCGTTGGAGAAGGCGTTCAAGAGCCCGTCCGACCTCAAGGAACGCATGGGCGGCAAGCTCAGCGCCGAGGCGATCGCCGACGCCGACCCCGACGAGCTGGCCACGATCTTCGCCACCCCGCCCGCGCTCCACCGCTTCCCGGCGTCGATGGCCAAGCGGGTGCAGGAGATGTGCCGGCTGGTCGTCGACGAATACGGCGGCAAGGCCGACCGCGTGTGGAAGGACGCCAAGGACGGCACGCAGTTGCTGGCCAACGTGAAGGCGCTGCCCGGCTTTGGCGAGCAGAAGGCCAAGATCTTCGTGGCCCTGCTGGGCAAGCGCCTCGGCGTGCAGCCGGCCGGCTGGGCCGAAGCCGCCGGCGAGTTCGGCGCCGCCGGCAGCTTCCGTTCGGTCGCCGACATCGACAGCCCCGAGTCGCTGCGCAAGGTGCGGGCCTACAAGCAGGACATGAAGGCCAAGGCGAAGGCGCAGGCCCAAGCGAAGGGCTGACCCTGGCTCGGCGGGGCGACCCTGACGCGCTCGAGGCGCTCGTCGCTCTCGACCCGACCACGGGCGAGCCCCTGCCCGCCGGGGCCGGCGCCGGCGGCGTCGACCTCCACCCCCGCCGCACCCGCCGGGCCGGCCGGCTCTGGGTCGCGACCTTCGTCCTCGGCGGCTTGTCGTTGGTGGCTGCGGGGGCGGCGGCGTACTCGGCGACGGCGGTGTCGTCGTTGCGCGGGATCGAATCCACGTGGCGCTCGGCCACCGCCGTCGACCGGCTGCGGGCCAAGGCCGACGCCGAGGTGGTCTCGCAGTTCGCCGCCTTGCAGAATCGCGACGACCCCGCGGCCGAGGCCGCCCGAAAGGACATTGGCGAGGAAGCTTCGTTCCGCTTCGGCGCCTACGAGCGGGCGTTGCGGACCCGGCGCATCCGCGACGGCGGTGTGGCCAAGGTGCGCGACGCCATGGTCGAAGCGCTGCAAGTTCGCAGCCGGCAACTGACGCCGGCGCGGCGCTTTATCGGCGATGCGCGGGTGCGGGCCGCCGATGCCGCGCTGGCGGCGGCCTTGCGCCGGTGGCGACTCCCGGCCCGGCCCGACACGCCCGAGCCCCGGCTCATGTCGGTCGATTCGGCTCGGGCCAACCTCGCCCACTGGGCCGACTGGACGACGTACTCGGTGTTGGTCGCGACCGACGGGGCCAAGCTCTACGTCCTCGACCTCGACCGCGACCTGGCCGCGGTGCGGACGCTCGACCGGCCCAACCAGGACGACGTCGACGCCATGGTCCTGGCCGGGCCCGGCGTGGTGCTGCTCGCCGGGGGATTGGCCTCCGCCTACGACCTCTCGCCGTCCACCCCATCGACGCGGCCGGCGTGGTCGTTGCCGGCCACGGCCATCGCCGATCGTGCCGGCGGCGGCCTGTGGGTCGCCAACGACTCGACCGTGACCGCCGTCGACGACGGCGGCAGCACCATCGGCTCGCCGGTCAGGTTGCCGCGGGACCGGCGGATGGTGGGCGCGGTCGGCGACCGGCTCGTGCTGTCGTGGTCGAGCCTCGCCACCTGGTCGGTCGAGGTATGGGACCCCCGCACGCCGGCGGCCGCGGCGGTGGTGCTCGGCGACGGGGCATTGGTGGCGACCGACGAGGACCAGGTCGCGTTCCAACGGGCGACGGGCTCGCCGCTCGAGCTTGGCCACGAGCTGGACATCGTCAGGTTGCCATCCATGGCGGTCCGCACCGTCGAGTTACCGCCGACCGACGCCGGCCCTGGCTCGTTCTCCTCCGATGGGCGGCGCCTCGCGTTCCCCGCGGGACCGTTGGCCGGCCGGATCGCCGGGGCCGTCGTGTACAACGCCACGACCTCGTATTTGAGCGGGCTCGGCCCGCCGTCGGCCGAGATCACCGGCGGCGTCGTGTGGTCGCCGAACGACCAGGACGTCTTCTGGCTCACGCCGGAGGGACGCATCGCCGTTTGGGGCATGGGCCACGATTCCCGCATCCTGCGGATGCCTTACGCCGGCTTGCGGAAGTTCGTCGGCACCGGCCAGTTCTCCATCGGCGGATAGGTTCGGGCCCGATGTTGATCACCGCCAACGGCGACGCCGTCGAAGTCGACGACGGCGCGACAGTCGACGACCTGTTGCGCCAACTCGGCCTCGGCGGCAAGTGGGTCCTGGTCGAACGCAACGGCTCGCCCGTGGCCCGCCGCGACCTGGCCACGACCGCACTGGCCGATGGCGACCGGCTCGAGTTGGTGCGGGCGGTGGCCGGTGGCTGAGATCGGTTCTCGTCGGCTGTACCTGTGTACCGCCGACCGGCCCGACCTGGCCGCGTTCCTGGCTGCCTGCATCCGGGGCGGGGTCGACGTCGTGCAGTTGCGGGACAAGGTCCTCGACGCCCGCCCGTTGCTCGACCGGGCCCGCCTCGCCCTGTCGGTGTGCGCCGACTTCGGCGTGCCCT
>JAXDPV010000265.1:0-11916 GCA_034668185.1 Actinomycetota bacterium | reverse complement strand
TCGACGGCGCCCCGGTGTCGGGCGCGGCCGACCTCTCCCGCCTGGTCGGCGACCACCAACCCGGCCAGTCGATCACGCTGACCGTCGTGCGCTCGGGCCGTGAGCTCCAACTCACCGCCACCCTGTCGACCCGTCCTGCTTCCAACTAGCCGAAAGCGCGTTTGCCCACCATGCCTACCAAGCCGCAGCCGTTGCCCCCCGCCGAGACCCTCGAGCGGGCCATGTTCGAGGTCAAGCGGGTCATCGTCGGCCAGGACCGCGTCATCGAGCGGTTGTTCGTTGCCCTCCTGGCCCGGGGCCACACCCTGCTGGAGGGCGCGCCCGGCCTGGCCAAGACGCTCCTGGCCGAGACGCTGGCCACCGTCGTCGGCGGCTCGTTCGTGCGCCTGCAGTTCACCCCCGACCTCGTCCCGTCCGACATCGTCGGCACCCGCATCTACCGGCCGTCGAGCGAGCAGTTCGACGTCGAGCTCGGGCCCATCTTCGCCAACGTCGTGCTGGCCGACGAGATCAACCGCGCCCCGGCCAAGGTGCAGTCGGCCCTGCTCGAGGTCATGGCCGAGGGCCACGTCTCGATCGGCGGCACGACCTACGCCGTGCCCCAGCCGTTCATGGTGATGGCGACCCAGAACCCGATCGAGCACGAGGGCGTGTACCCGTTGCCCGAGGCCCAGCGCGACCGGTTCATGGCCAAGGTGTTGGTCGACTACCCGAACGCCCGCGAGGAGGCCGACATCGTCCGTCGCATGGCCGTCGACCCGCCGGTCGCCCGGGCCGTGCTCGACCCCATGATGCTGGCTTCGTTGCAGCGTTCCGCCGACGACGTGTTCCTGCACGACGCCGTCCTCGACTACGCCGTGCGCATCGTGCTGTCGACCCGCGCCCCTGGCGAGCACGGCATGGACGACCTCGGGCCGATGATCGCCCACGGCGCCTCGCCCCGGGCCACCTTGGCCTTGGCCGCGGCCGGCCGGGCGCTGGCCTTGATGCGGGGACGCACCTACGTGCTGCCCCAGGACGTGTTCGACGTGGCCCCCGACGTGCTGCGCCATCGCGTGCTGCTGTCGTACGAGGCGTTGGCCGACGGCGTCGACGCCGAGCAGATCGTGACCCGGGTGCTGTCGACGGTGCTGGCTCCTCGGGTCGCTCCGAGCCAGGACGGCGGCGAGCCCGTGGCCGTGGACGTCGACGAGGCGGCTTCGTGACCGCTGGTGTCGCCGTCACCGGCGGCCAGGAGGCGTCGCTGCGCCAGCTCGAGCTGCTGATCATCCGGCGGCTCGACGGCCTGTTGCACGGCGACTACCACGGGCTGCTCCTCGCCGCGGGCTCCGAGCCCGGCGAGGCCCGGGAGTACCGGTGGGGCGACGACGTGCGCCACATGGACTGGAACCTCACGGCCCGCACGACCGTCGCCCACGTGCGCGACACCATCGCCGATCGTGAGCTCGAGACGTGGCTGGTCATCGACCGGACGGCGAGCATGGACTTCGGCACGGTGCGCTGCGAGAAGCGCGACCTGGCCCTGACCGCGGCCGCGGCCTTCACCTTGCTGACCAACCGCGCCGGCAACCGTACGGGCGCGGTGGTGGTCGGCGGGTCGAAGTGCCGGGTCGTGCCGGCCCAGACCGGTCGTGATCCTTCGATGGCGTTGCTCCACCGCCTGGCCACCGAGGAACGGGCCGGCGACGGGGCCGGGCCTTCGCTGGCCGACGGTCTGCTGCAGGCCGACCGCATCGGCCGCCGCCGAGGCCTGATCGTGGTCGTGTCCGACTTCCTCGACGGCTCCGACTGGCCCCGCCTGTTGCGGCGATTGGGCCGGCGCCATCAGGTCGTGGCCGTCGAGGTGCGCGATCCCCGCGAGGACTCGTTGCCGGCCGTCGGGTTGCTGACGTTGGTCGATCCCGAGTCCGGGCAGCGGGTCGAGGTGCAGACGAGCAACCCCAAGCTCCGGGCCCGTTTCGCCGACGCCGCCGCGTCCCGCCGCGCGTCGGTGGGCGCGTCGCTCCGGGCCTCGGGCGCGCACCACGTCGTGCTCTCCACCGATCGCGACTGGATCCTCGACCTGCTCTCCGCCGTCGAGCGCTGGCGGCGCCTGCGATGACCCGCATCACGCCCGTTTTGGGTGCCACAACTCACGCCAGAGCGTCAGTTCTGGCACCCAAAAGCGGCGGGGTTGGGGGGTGGGTGGGGTGAACTTCGGCTTCCTCGCGCCTTGGCGGTTGCTTTTGCTTGTGCTGGTCGCAGGGCTGGCGGGCGCGTATGTGTTGTTGCAGCAACGGAAGCGGCACTACGCGGTGCGGTTCACCAACGTCGGGCTGCTGGCCGAGATCGCACCCCGCCGGCCCGGGTGGCGGCGGCATGTGGCCGCGGCAGCCATGCTGGCGTCGCTGGCCGTACTGGTGTTGAGCTTCGCCAAGCCGACCAGGTTGGAGCAGGTGCCGAGGGAGCAGGCGACGGTGGTGCTGGCCATCGACACCTCGGCGTCGATGCAGGCGACCGACGTGGCGCCAACCCGCCTGGCCGCGGCCCAGCAGGCGGCCACCAGCTTCGCCAACCAGCTCCCGCCCGGCTTCCGCCTCGGCCTCGTGGCCTTCAACGGCACCGCCCGGGTGGTGGTCACGCCGACCACCGACCACCAGCAGGTGGCCGACGCCATCAACGGGTTGCAGCTCGGGCAGAGCACCGCCGCCGGCGAGGCCGTCTACACCTCGCTCGACGTGATCAGGGCCAGCATCACCGCGGCCACGGCCAAGGACGCGGCCCGCATCGTGTTGATGTCCGACGGCGCCACCACCGTCGGCCGGCCCGTGCTCCAGGCCGCGACCGCGGCCGCCGACGCCGGCGTCCCCGTCTCGACCATCGCCTTCGGCACCGACACCGGCGTGGTCGCCATCGGCAACCGCCTCATCCCCGTGCCCGTCGACCGCCAGGCCATGCAGGACCTGGCCTCGACGTCGGGCGGCTCGTTCTTCGAGGCCACCACCGGCGAAGAGCTCGGCGCCGTCTACAAGGACATCCGCAGCGCCATCGGTTACACCACCGAACGCCGCGAGGCCACGGCCTGGATGGCCGGCATCGCCCTGCTGTTCGCCTTCACCGGCGTCGGCGCCGGCCTCGTCTGGAGCGGCCGGGTCCTCTAGCTCGGACGCTAGGGCTTGGCCTTGGCGACGATGGTGGTGGTCGTCGTCGTCGTGATGCTGTCGCGGAGGCGCCTGGCCTCTTCCCTGGCCTGGCGTTCGAGGTTCTTCTCCGCCACCGTGGCCACCGGCTTGTTGGCATCCTCCGAATGGCCCGGGCTGTCGACGATCCCTGAACCGGGGGCCGCGCTGCTGTTGCCCGACGTGACGTCGTCGAGGATGGACCCGACCGAGGACGGCAGGTCGGCCGAGGACGAGGCCGTCGAGGCCGCCGGCGCCGGCAGCCGGGTGACGCTCGTGCCCAGCACCCGCGTCGGACGGACGGCGGCGCCGGTGGGGTCGAGGCCGCCGTCGGGCAGCGCACCACCATCGGCACCGGGGACCGACGCCGTCGGCGTCTCGATCACCAGCGGCTCGGGCGAGTCGAGGAACGTCGTCCCCCCGGACAGCACCGCCGCCGCGCCGACGACACCGGCAGCCTGGCCACCGACGGCCACCGCCCCCTCGGCCAAGCGGGGCACCCAGCCGACGAACGGGATCTGCGCGACCCATGCCACCGGCCCGGTCACCCAACGGAGGCGGCCGATCGAGATGTTGAGGAAGGCGCGCACGATGGTGGGGTCGAACTGCGAGCCCGCCGACGCCGTCAGCTCGCGGCGCGCCGCCGGGGCCGAGGCCGCCTTCTTGTAGGCCCGCACCGCGGTCATCACCTCGTAGGCGTCGGCCACGGCGACGATGCGGGCGCCGAGGCTGATCTGGTCGCCCCGCAGCCGGTTCGGGTAGCCGCTCCCGTCGTAGCGCTCGTGGTGTTGCGCGATCGTCAGCCACCACTCGCCGAGGAACGGGGCCAGTGGCGCGGCCAAGGCGGCGCCGGCCTCGGGATGGCGGTGGATGTGGCGCCATTCGCGACGGGCCAGCCGCGCCGGCTTGTTGAGGATGCGGGGGTTGACGCGGAGCTTGCCGATGTCGTGGAGCAACGAGGCCCAGCGCAGCCGGTCACGGTCGCCGGGGGACAGCTTCAGCTCTTCGGCGATCAGGTCGGTGAACCACCGCACCCGCTCCGAGTGCCCACGGGTGTGGCGGTCGTGGGCATGAAGGGCGCCGACCAAGGCGAGGATCGTGGCCGCGGCGTTGGCCGGCACGTCGTCGTCGCCGAGGGCACTGGCCTCGTCGAGACGGGACTGCAGGTTGCGCACGCTGCCCGAGCGCATCGCGACCCGCAAACGGCCCGGGGCGCGGTCCGGGAACAGCATCGACAGCTTCAGCAGCGCGGCCAGCGGGAGCAGGCGCTTGGCCACGCGGTCGACGGCCAGCAACACGAGGGTCGAGGCGCCGAACAAGAGGGCCCACTTGCCCAACGTGTCGGCCCAGCCGTGGGGCTCCTGCACCCGCCGGCTGAGCAGGGCCGAGGTCACCACCGCGGCGCCGACCGGCACCGCGTGGGCCGCGCTCAGCACCACCGCGCTCAGCAGCGGCCGGCCCTCCCATCGCTCCCCCATCGGCTCCATTTCCTCCTAGCAAGCGCCATGGTGGCCTGCGGGGAAACCCGATCCGAGGGTGGTTCTCCGAAATGGCCCAGGTGGGCTAGCTACGGAGCAACTGCTTGCGCAACTGGCGCTCGACGAAGATCGGCACGAAGTCACGCACGGGTACGCCGTCCCAGGCCCGGAAGCAGTCTCGGACCTGCGACTCCAACGCCTCCAAGGGGACGTCGGGGACGTCGGGGGCGAGGCGCTTCACCACGACTTCGACCTGACTCTGCTCGTCCACGACGGCCATGACCGGAACACTGGACCATCCGCCCGCCCCACGGGAAGTGGACAGGGTTGGGGAAATCGCCGGGCGCCAAGAGTTCGCCGTTCGGCTACCTCCTGTTCACCAACTATCCAGGTTGTGGCGACTCCAGGAACTCGCCGGTGACCATGAACGCGACCCGCTCGCCGGTGTTGACGGCGTGGTCGGCGATGCGCTCGAAGTAGCGCCCGACCAGGGCGATCTGCACCGCTCGCTGCAGGGCGGCCTCGTCGTCGACCTGCCACCCGAAGATGGTGCGGAACAGGTCCTTCTGCAGGTCGTCCATGGCGTCGTCCATGTCCGACAGCGCCGCCGCCCGGGCCGGGTCGCGCTCGGCGAAGGCCTCGACCGCCACCCGGAGCTGGGCCACGGCCTGCTCCCGCATCCGGTGGACCAGGCCCCGCACCTTGGGGTCGAGCTCGTAGGGATACAGCCGCCTCGCCGCCTTGGCCACGTTGACCATGAGGTCGCCGGCCCGCTCGAGCTCGTGGATGACCCGCAGCACGGTCACGAGCATCCGAAGGTCGACGGCCATCGGCTGCTGCCTGGCCAGCAACATGTAGGTGCGGTTCTCGATCGAGTGCATGAGGTCGTCGAGGGCCTGGTCGTCGGCCACGATGCGCTCGGCCGCGGCCAGGTCGGCGTCGAGGAACGCATCGGTACCGGCCTGGATCGCCTCCGACGCCAACGCCCCCAGGCGCACGACGTCGTTGCCGATCTCGGCCAGCTCCTCGTGGAATGCCTTGCGGGTTTCGGTCACGTCTTGCTCCCCTCGAAGCGATAGCCGACGCCCCTGATCGTGGTGATGCACACCGGGTGGGCGGGGTCGGCCTCGATCTTGCTACGCACCCGCTTGATGTGGACGTCCAACGTCTTGGTATCACCCACGTACCCGGACCCCCACACCTCGTCGAGCAACGCCTCCCGGGTCAACACCCGGCCGGCGTGGCTCATCAACAGCTCGAGCAGCTCGAACTCCTTGCGCGGCGTCGGCACCTGCTCGCCCCGCACCACCAGCTCGTGGCGGGCGATGTCGAGGCACACGTCGCCGATCTCGATGCGGTCGCCGTGCTCGGCCGCGGCCGACGACGCCCGGGAGGACGAGTCGGGCGAGCGCCGCAGCACCGCCCGCATACGGGCCACCAGCTCGCGCAGCCGGTAGGGCTTGGTGACGTAGTCGTCGGCGCCGACCTCCAACCCGACGACGGTGTCGAGCTCGGAGTCCTTGGCCGTCACCATGATCACCGGCACCTTCGACTTCTGGCGGATCTGGCGGCACACGTCGATGCCGGGCATCCCCGGCAGCATCACGTCGAGCAACACCAGGTCGGGCCGCACAGCGTCGAACAACGTCAGCGCCTCGGGCCCGGTGCGGGCCACGTGGACGAGGAAGCCCTCTCGCTTCAACCCGAGCTCGAGGGCCTCGATGTAGGACTCCTCGTCCTCGACCACCAGCACGGTCACCGGCGAGTTGCTCACGACGACGCCGCCGGCAACCGCAACGTGAATGCCGAGCCTTCGCCTTCCAACGACTCCACCATGACCTCGCCCTCGTGGTTGGCGGCGACGTGGCGCACGATGGCGAGCCCGAGGCCGGTGCCGCCGGTGCGGCGGTCGCGCGCCCGGTCGACGCGGTAGAAGCGTTCGAAGATGCGGTCGAGGTCGCGGGCCGGGATGCCGATGCCCTCGTCGCGCACGACCACGTCGACCCAGCCACCCTCGCCGGCCGACGACGACTCGACCGACACCGTGACCGTCGAGCCGGCGTCGCTGTAGTTCACCGCGTTGTCCAACAGGTTCGACACCGCCGACACGAGCTGGAGCCGGTCGCCGGTGACGGCCAGGCCGGAGGACGGCGAGGGCAGCACCACCGCGATCGAGCGCTGCTCGGCCAGGGCCGACACCCGGTCGGCGGCCGAGGCCACCACGTCGTCCACGACCAACGCTTCCCGCACGCCCGACTCGTCGGCCTCGACCCGGCTGAAGTCGAGGAGCTCGGTGATCAGCGCCCCCGCCCGCTCGGCCTCGAGCGAGATGCGCGAGGCCAACCGGCGGACGGTGGCGCCGTCGGTCTCCTCGGCCAGCGCGTCGGCCAGCAGCCCCAGGGCCCCGATCGGCGTGCGCAGCTCGTGGTTGACGTTGGCCACGAAGTCGCGGCGGATGGCGTCGAGGCGCCGCCGTTCCGACGTGTCGACGATGACCGCGGCCACGCCACCTGCGGTCAACGGCACCGCGGTGATCTCGAGCACCCGCACCGGCGGACCCCGCAGGTCGAGCACGTCCTCGGCCCGGCGGCCGAGCCTGGCCGCGGCCCGCACCCGGTCGATCACGTCGGCCGCCAGCGCGTCGCCCTGGACGTCGCCGATGGGGCTGCGGGCCCGGTCGTTGGCGGCCACGGTGCGGCCGGCCTCGTCCTCGACCAGCACGCCGACGGGCAGGGCCGAGATCGCCTCCAACACCCTGGCCATGTCCTTCGACCGCCCCGGCACCGGAGGGACGGGCGGCTCCGCCTCCGGCCGACGGCCGCGCAACTTCATCCGAACCGACCGGTGATGTAGGCCTCGGTGCGCTCGTCGTCGGGCTTGGTGAAGATCTTGTCGGTCGGGCCGACCTCGACCAACCGGCCGGGCTCGCCGGCGCCGGCGATGGTGAAGAACGCGGTGGTGTCGCTCACCCGGGCGGCCTGCTGCATGTTGTGGGTGACGATCACGATCGTGTAGTCGTCCTTCAGGTCGGTGATGAGGTCCTCGATGATCAGCGTCGACACCGGGTCGAGGGCCGAGCACGGTTCGTCCATCAGCAAGACCTCGGGCTCGACCGCGATGGCCCGGGCGATGCACAGGCGCTGCTGCTGCCCGCCCGACAACCCCGCGCCCGGCCGGTTCAGCCGGGTCGAGACCTCGTCCCACAGGCCGGCCAGCCGCAGCGCCCGCTCGACGGCTTCGTCCAACGCCGCCTTGTTGCGGAGGCCGTTGAGACGCAGGCCGGCGGCCACGTTGTCGCGGATCGACATCGTCGGGAACGGGTTGGGCCGTTGGAACACCATGCCGATGGTGCGGCGCACGTCGGTGGGGTCGACGCCCGGCCCGTACAGGTCGTCGCCGTCGATCAGCACCTTGCCCTCGATGCGGGCCCCGGGCACGACCTCGTGCATCCGGTTCAGCGTGCGGATGAACGTCGACTTGCCCGAGCCCGACGGCCCGATCAACGCCGTCACCTGCTTGGGCTCGATCGACAGGCTGATGCCTTCGATGGCCTTGTGGGCCCCGAACCATGCGGTCACGTTCTCGGTGTCGATGCGCTTGGACATGTCTGGCTCAGCCCACCTTCGCGCTTCCGCGGGCGGTGATCGTACGGGCCAGGGCGGTGAGGAGCAGGACGATGGCGATGAGCGTCAGCGCGCCGGCCCAGGCCCGGCGCACGGCCACGTCGAAGGCCGAGCCCGCCTGGGAGAAGACGAACAGCGGCAGGCCCGACTGCGGCCCCTCGAACGGCGAGGTGCGGATGGCGTCGAAGCCGAAGGCGGTCAGCAACAGCGGCGCGGTCTCACCGGTCACCCGGGCCACGGCCAGCATCACCCCGGTGGTGATGCCGCTCGACGCCGTGGGCAGCACCACCGACAGAATCGTCCGCCACCTGGGCACGCCAAGGGCGTAGCTCGCCTCCCGCAGCTCGTTGGGCACGAGCTTGAGCATCTCCTCGGCGCTGCGCACCACCACCGGCAGCATGAGCACGGCCAGGGCCAGGGCGGCGGCGAAACCGGAGAAGCCCCGCCCGAGGCCCAGGACCCAGAAGGCGAAGATGAACAGGCCGGCCACGATCGAGGGGATGCCGGTCATCACGTCGATCAGGAACCGCACCGCGTACCGCAGCCGCCCCCGGCCGTACTCGACGATGTAGATCGCGACCAGCAAGCCGAAGGGCACGGCGAGGATGCTGGCGATGCCGACCTGCTCGAGGGTGCCGAGCATGGCGTGGTACGCACCGCCGTTGCTGTCGAGCGGGCCGACCCCCCGCATCGAGTGGGTGAGGAAGGCGAGCGATATCGAGCTCGCGCCCCGCGAGACGGTGTAACCGAGCACGGCCACCAACGGGATCAGGGCCACGATCACCGAGAGGCCGAGCACGCCGCACGCCAGCGCGTTCGCCATCTTTCGCCGTTGGCTCCGGTTCCGGGCGCCCCCACTGGCGAACGCGGCCGCGGTCACGGCTTGCCCTCGGCGGCCAGGCCCGAGCGGTAGACCACGCCGCGAGCCACGACGTTGACGACCAGGGTGATGGCGAAGAGCACGAGGCCCGAAGCGATCAGCGCCTCCCGGCCGAAGGCGCCCGACTCGCCGAACTTGGTGGCGATGTTGGCCGCGATGCTGTTGCCGCCCGGTTCGAGGATGTGGAGGTCGACCTTGAACGACGACGCCAGCACCAGGGCGACGGCGATGGTCTCGCCCAGGGCCCGCCCGAGGCCGAGCATCACCGCGCCCACGATCCCGCTGCGGCTGTAAGGAAGCACGGCCAGGCGCATCGTTTCCCAGCGGGTCGCGCCGAGGGCGAGGGCCGCCTCCCGGTTGGCCCGCGGCACCTGGCGGAAGATCTCCCGGGCCAGGGCGGCCACGATCGGCAGGATCATGATGGCGAGGATCACCGAGGCCGCGAACAGCGAGCGGCCGTAGGTGCCGTCGCGGCTGTGAAAGATCGGGATGAAGCCCAGGGTGTCGTCGAGGAAGCGCGACGCCGGGATCAGGCGGGGCACGAGGAAGTACACGCCCCAGAGGCCGTAGACCACGCTCGGCACCGCGGCCAGCAGGTCGACGAGGTACCCGATCACCCGGCCCAGCCGGCGGGGCGCGAGCTCGGTGAGGAAGAGGGCCGAGCCCAGGGCGACGGGCACGGCCAGCACCAGCGCGCCCACGCTCGACACCACCGTCCCGAAGGCCAGGGCGGCGATACCGAACACCGGGGGCGAACCGTCGGGGAACCAGGCCCGCTCGGTGAAGAAGTGGAAGCCGGCCCGCTGGTACGCCGGGACGGCCCGGGCCAGGAGGAAGCCGGCGATGGCCACGATGAGCAACATGGCGAGAACGCCGGACGCCTCGGTGACCCGTCGGAAGATGGGGTCACCGAGGCGGCGGGATACGGCCTTCGCCTGGTGCGGGAGTGCCGCAGAATCGATTGTCGTCATCGGTCCCTGACGGGAGACGTTAGGCCCCGATCGACTGGGCTGCGGTCACGGCCTGCTTCTGGAGCGCGGTCGGCAGCGGGGCGTACTCGATGCCCGGGGCCACGTTCTGGCCCGTGCCCACGGCGTAGGCCACGAAGGCCTTGAGCAGCTTGGCCTTGGCCGCGTCGGTCGGGGTCTTGGGCACGATCACGAACGAGGTCGTCGAGATCGGGTAGGCGGCGGCACCGGCGGGCTTGTAGTTGATCTTGACCTTGAGGTCGGTCGGGACCTCGGCCGATTCGAGGGCGGCCGAGACCGCCTTGGCGTCGGGGCCGACGAAGGCACCGCTGGCGTTCTTTACCTTGGCGATGCCGAGGGCCGCGCCCTTGGCGAAGGAGACCTCGGCGTAGCCGATGGCGCCGTCGGTCTGCTTGACCGCGGCGGTCACGCCGTCGGAGCCCTTGGCCCCCTGGCCCACCGGCCACGGCACTTCCTTGCCCGAGCCGAACGTCCAGTCGGTGGCGTCGGTGGCCGCGAGGAAGGCGGTGAAGGCGGCGGTGGTGCCCGAGCCGTCGGAGCGGTGGACGACCTGGATGGCGGTCGAGGGCAGGGTCACGCCGCTATTGGCCGACTTGATGGCCGTATCGTCCCATTTGGTGATCTTGCCGGCGAAAATACCGGCGATGGCCTCGGCCGTCAGCTTGAGGTCGGTGACGCCCTTCAGGTTGTATTCGACGGCGATGCCGCCGGCCGTCCACGGGATGTGGAGGACGGGGCCGTTCTTGGCCACCGCCGCCGCCTCCTCCTCGGGCTTCATGGCCACGTCGGAGCCGGCGAAGTCGACGGTGCCGGCGGTGAACTGCTGGATGCCGGCGCCCGAGCCGACGCCTTGATAGTTGACGGTGGCGCTGGGGCAGGCGGCGTAGAAGTCCTTGATCCACTGCTGGACGATCGTCTGGGCGAAGGTCGAGCCCGCCCCCGAGATCGAGCCGGCGGCGCATTCGACCTTGGCCGACGGCGCCATGGTGGTGGTGTCGCCCGAGCTTCCTGAGGAGGCGTTGTTGTCGCTGCCGCAAGCGCCGGCGACGAGGGCGAGGAACAGGAGGGCGACGGCTACGAGCCGCCCGCGGTTCGAGTTCGGAATGATGTTCACGTGGTCTGACGCTACGGCCGCGACGTAGCGACCAAGCGGCCTTCGGTTGAACCTGGGGTGAACTCTTGGAAAATAAGGGGCGCCGTCCCGGTAGCTTGTGAGGCAACGGCGCAAAAGGACCTCTCGCTTGACCTCCTCGTTCACCGCGGAACCGTCGCCCCGGCGCCGGCGCCTCGTCTGGCTCATGGCGTCCCTCAGCGCGCTGGCGCTGCTGACGTCGGCCGTCCTCGCGTTCTACGTGCTGCCCCGGGAACACCGCGTGTCGTCGGCCGCCATCGACCGCATGGAGCTGGCCATCCACACCGAGGAATTGTTCGTCAAGCAGGCCGCGGTGCAGCGCGAGTTCCTGCTCACCGGCGACGTCGCCTCCCTCGACGAGTTCGACGGCCTGGAGCGCGAGTTCGTCACCGCGGTCGACGGGCTGCGCCGCTCCCTGCCGCCGGACGAAGGCTCCAAGTACGACACGGCCATAGCCGCCTACGAGGCCTTCCTGTCCGACCACTCCAAGGTCGTGGCCGCGGCCAGGGCCGGGAACCACGAGGAAGCCGTCGCCCTCGGCCTCGGCCAGGCCAAGCGCAGTTGGGTCGCGGCCGAGACCCGCTTCCACGGGCTGCACGAGGACGTGGCCGCCGACGCCCGCCGCGAGCTCGACACCAACGCGACCAGGAGCACGT